>NZ_JOJZ01000013.1:0-105444 GCF_000814735.1 Fructilactobacillus fructivorans | reverse complement strand
ATGCACCTAGTAGGAGTCGAACCTACAACCTTCTGATTCGTAGTCAGACACTCTATCCAATTGCGCTATAGGTGCATAAAATATTTAGAAGTTCACTAATTACCAGCGAACAAATAATATTATACCAGAGACTAGCACTTTTGGTAAAGAAAAAATAAAAAAATAACTAGAAATATCTAGTTATTTTTACCACCACAATAAAATCGCCACAACTACGATGATTGTAACCACTAAAATTGAGATGTAGGTCCAATCATTTTTGAGATTCGAGCCATTCTTTACGTTAATGCGAATGTCATGACGCTTAGAAATGTGTTTTTTATTATTCAACTTTGGATCATCAATAATCTTAAGAAAGGTTTGTTGGGCTGATTTGCCCTTAGGATGCTTAAACTTAAAGTACTGTCCGTCCGGTTTAAGAAAGCTGCCGTCTACATCATCCTGCGCATATATATCAATGATATTGAGTAACTGCTTTTTCAGTTTAGGATCAAGAATTGGGGCCGCTAACTCAACCCGATTATCCATGTTCCTAGTCATTAAATCAGCCGACGAAATCCATAACTTAGAATCATCATTAGTAAAGAAACCGTAGATCCGACTGTGTTCCAAAAACTCACCAACAATACTTGAAACCACAATTTTTTCTTTCTTACCACAAATTCCTAACTTGAGACAACAAGCACCTCTAACTACCAATCGGAACGGTACCCCAACGCGAGCAGCATCATAGATAGCTGAAATAACTTCCACATCGGTTAAAGAATTAATTTTTAGAAAGACAGCACCTTTCCCAGTTTTTAGGTAACTTTCTTTCACTTCTTGAATTCCATCAATCACCTGATCCTGAATTTGGTGAGGAGATGCTGATAAAACTTGATAACTTGGTTGAGCGGCATCTGGAGCCTGTAAGTAATCAAAGAACTTGGATAAATCTCTGACATAATCATCTTTACTGGTAAAGAAGCTCAAATCAACAAATCCCTTGGCAGTTTGCATGTTATAGTTCCCAGTTCCAACCTGAATGTAACCTTGAGGATGCTCACCCTCTTTAGTTAAGACTAAACAAGTCTTACTGTGAACCTTCATGTCCTGCTTTCCAAAAATGACATGAACCCCAGCGTTCTTTAGCTTTTCAGTGACCTTTAAATTATTTTTCTCGTCAAACCGAGCTCTCAATTCAACCACTACGGTAGTTTTAATACCTTTTTGAGCAGCCTTAGCTAATAAATCGACCACTTCAGAATGCTTTGAAACCCGATATAGCGTTTGCTTAATGGCAACGGTCTTGGGACTCTCAACGGCTTCCTTTAAGAACTGTAAAAACTGACTAAAGGAATCATAAGGATACTGAATCAACAGATCCTTTTGATCTAGGTAAGCAAGCATTGATTCTGAATCAGACCAGGTCCGTGGATTGAATTTAGCATAACAATATTCAGGATAATCTGGGGAATACTTACTAACAATCTCAAAAAGATAAGTTAGATCAACGGGTCCAGGAATTTTAAAAATGGCATCTTCGCCAAGATTGAATTTGGAAATAAAATCACGCAAAAAGTCATCATCGGTATTACCATCAAATTCTTCAACTTCAAACCTAGTTACTTTCCCTTTCTCACGATCAACAAGGTACTGACGCATTCTAGAAATAGTCTCAAAATTATTATCTTCTTTTTCAACGTCTAAAGTAGCATCAAGATCACGGGTAACGCGAAAAACAACCGTACCTGTAATTTCTTTTCCATTAAATAACCGCTTTAAGTTGTGATTAATCAGGTCCTCTAACAAAATATAAGTATCAATCCCATTGGATTTTACTGGAACCAATCGATCAAATTTAAGTGGTACTGGAATAATCCGAATGACTTTTTTGTCGTCACCCTCAACTAATACTCCAATTGCAATTTGTTTATTGGAGAGAAATTTCAGAGTGTAATTCTTATCAAATTCCTTGAATGCCAGCTCTGGCTGAATGTTTTTAATAAAATATTGATTAGCTTTGTTTTTTTGTTTGTCGTCCAAATCTTCATATGATTTGATCGAACAAATATCCTTCTCTTTCAATTCACGATTAAGTTTATCGTAGTCATGATATTGAATCTGGAAGTTTTCATTATTGCGGGTATGAATCTGATTTAGAATCTGACTGTAGTGAAGGCCGGACTTTTTTTCGACCCCATTATCACTTAATTCCATCTGACTCTGAATACTTGGTACCCGAACACTATAAAATTCATCTAAATTGTTGGACCCAATTGCTAAAAATTTTAGTTTCTCTAGGAATGGTGTGACCGTCTCAGTAGCTAAATTAATCACTCTTCGATTAAATAATGTCCAGCTCAAATCCCTGTTATAGCATGAGTCAACATATTCTTCATTTCTTTTCATGTTATTTCAAATCCTTAATAAATGTGTGATAATCCATCTCCACTTGTTTCATATACTCATTTGCAAATTCAATAAATGACTTTTTGACCTTATCACTATTTTTCAAATAACCAATGATCATTGGAAAGGTTGGAGACTGACTGTGTGCCCGTGCCAACAAGATGACACAAACCAGCACGTAATCTTTAAATGCATCTAAGTCTAACTTGTTAAGGTTTACCGAACCCTTCATGTCCTTAAACTGACGTACGTAATAACTCTTGTTTTGGGTATTAAACCAACCCAAAAACGGATCCGACGCCGTTTGAAGGATCAATTGACAATCCACAATGTTCTCACCCAACGAATCGTTCTTGTTCATTCCAATTACATTATTTTTATAAATTGGAAGGGCCTGCTTAATCTGTAAGACCAGATAATTATTGTTAGCATCCTCCAATAATACCAAGAAGCATAGCGTCCCTACACTTCCGACACCAACACTATGTCTCACGATGTCCACAATTTGAAAATTGGAAAGAAAGAAACGAATATCACTTTTAGTATGATTGTAGTAACGATCAAGACCATCACTAATTTTTTGATAATCTTTCTTACCAATGTGAACCGTTACCGGTTCATTATCAATAAACTGCCGTTCACCATTTGGAAGCACCGTTGTATACTTCTCAACAGCGTAATCAGAAGTACTTCTAAGAGCTTTGTTAATGCTTTTAGCGGTGATTTTTTGAAACGACTTCTTAAAGTGTTTTTCGCCATCTTTCAGCGTACCAAAGATTTTAGAAATATTTCTAATTGAATTAGGAAGCGTAAGTTTATCCATGGCTGGAATTTCCGTCATTCTCACTAACGCACTGCGATAGGTATCAAGCACGTCCCTTAGAAACGGATTAACCTCATTTTCAATGTCAAATCCTTGTTGTTTAGCAACAAGCAAGGCACTTACCATAAAACGTAGAAGGTCATCCTCAAAATGGCCAACGTGCGATTCATCAAAATCATTTAAATCAAACAAAAGTTGGTGTTCTGGTGAACCATAAAAACCAAAGTTACCTAAATGCGCATCACCAGCAATCAGCAGATTAATGTCACTCATTGGAATACGCTCCAAGTCATGATTCATGAGTTCCACGCTTCCGCGATAAAATGAAAATGGATTCTTAGCCATTCGTTCACGCTTCAACCCCAGTAAACCACTTAGTAACAGCGAATCTCTTTCGGTTAAGATCGGTTTAATGTCTCGCTTTTTAGCTTTGAAATTTCGCATTGCTTCCATGTTGGCATCATTACTCATTTTTTCGCCAGCATGAATTAATTGATCATCGTTCATTGAAACGTCATTAAGTAAAGCACTGACGTTGTTCAGCCCGTAAGGCGACTTTTTCTCGAGTTTCATCTTGTTTCTCCTTGGATTCTAAATCTACGTCTGATCAATTATGTTGATTACGTTATTCATATTCTACACGTGACCTTAACGTTAAATCAACTTATTATGGATATCACAATATCAATTCAGTTCTATAGTAGCGCTGTTTCGGTGGCATTTCCAGTATAGAATTAATATTTTGAATAAAAAAGAGAGCTCCTAATATTAGGGCTCTCTCACTAAAATTCCAATATTTAAATGCCGGGGACCGGGATCGAACCGGTACGGTCATCACTGACCGCAGGATTTTAAGTCCTGTGCGTCTGCCAATTCCGCCACTCCGGCAGGATGATACCAAAAAAGCGGAAGACGGGATTCGAACCCGCGACCTCCACCATGGCAAGGTGGCGTTCTACCACTGAACTACTTCCGCATATGCCGACTATAGGATTCGAACCTACGACCTCTTCATTACTAGTGAAGCGCTCTAGCCAACTGAGCTAAGTCGGCAAAAAATCAATGCGGGCGAAGGGATTCGAACCCCCACGTCCTAAGACACTAGAACCTAAATCTAGCGCGTCTGCCAGTTCCGCCACGCCCGCATAATAAATGTGTTACTAGCAATGAGCCGTGGCGGGTTCGAACCGCCGACCCTCTGATTAAAAGTCAGATGCTCTACCAACTGAGCTAACGGCTCAAATGGAGGATACAGGGATCGAACCTGTGACCTCCTGCTTGTAAGGCAGATGCTCTCCCAGCTGAGCTAATCCTCCATTGATAGATATCACCCACATACTGTGTGATGACAACTATTATATAATATCATTTTGCAGTTTAAGCGTCAAGAACAAATTTGGCTAACCTACAATGATGATACTGTTTCTTCACGCCAGTCAGACAACAAATATTATTATACCAAAATGTCGCATTGATTTCTACTGATTTTGGTTAAAATTTCTCATTTTTAACAATTTTTTTCATTCCATGCATGTAAGGTTGCAAAACTTCTGGTACATTCACGGTTCCATCTTCATTTTGATAATTCTCTAAAATGGCAGCTACCGTTCTTCCAACTGCTAAGCCAGAACCATTCAGGGTATGAACATACTGAAGCTTCCCGTTCTCATCCCGATATTGAATGTGAGCCCTTCTTGCTTGAAAATCAAGGGTATTAGAGCAACTTGAAATCTCACGGTACCGATTCTGAGCTGGCATCCAAACTTCTAAGTCATGGGTCTCAGCGGCGGTAAAGCTCATGTCACTCGAAGTTAAAGTAATGACATGATACGGAATTCCGAGTTTTTGTAAGAGGGTCTCAGCTTGATGAGTAATTTCTTCCAAAGCATCCCATGATTCGTCTGGTTTAGTGAACTGCACCATCTCAACCTTATTGAATTGGTGTAAACGAATTAAGCCACGTGTATCCTTACCAGCACTCCCAGCTTCCGATCTGAAAGCTGGGGTTAATGCCGTAAACTTCACTGGTAGTTTTGCTTCAGGAATCACTTCATCACGGTAAAAGTTAACTAGCGGTACCTCAGCGGTTGGAATCATGGTTAAATCACTGTCTTTGATCTCAAAGCCGGCTTTGTTTTCTAAAAACTTAGGGAACTGTCCCGTTCCAAACATTGAATCAGAGTTCACCATGTAAGGAGGCAGCACTTCTGTGTAACCAGCCTCCGTATTTTGGTCCAAATAAAAGTTATAGACAGCCCGTTCCAACTGAGCTCCAGCCCCTAAGTAATATACAAATCGGCTTCCGGATACCTTGGCACTTCTTTTGAAGTCTAAAATATCTAGATTTTCACCAATTTCCCAGTGGGGTTTAGGCGTAAAATCAAACTTACGTGGCTCACCAATTCTTCTAAGTTCCTTGGACCCTTCTTCTGTGAGACTAACTGGAACTTCATCGGCAGGAACATTTGGTAAATGAGCTTCAATGTCATGTTGTTCAGCTTTAATTCCCTCTAATTTTTCATCAAGTTCTTTAATCTCCTTGCCAACTTCGCGCATTCGTTGAATTTGATCATCAGCATTTTCCTTGTTGCGCTTTAGCTGTGAGATCTTTTCGGAAACTTCATTTCGCTCCGCCTTTAATGATTCACTTTTGACAATCAGATCACGGCGTTCCGAATCTTTTCTTAGCAAATTATCAATCACTTCGCCAGGAACATTTCGCTCTGCCAACTTTCCCTTGTACCAATCTGGGTTACTTCTGATCAACTTCATATCTAACATTTCAATTTCCTCCCTTAAAAGACACAAAAAGACCTTCGTCATGTTGGGACGAAAGTCTTTTCGCGGTACCACCCAAGTTCCAATTAAGGCACTCGATTAATTAATAACGGTAATTGCCGTGCGGGATTAACCGCCCGAAACACGTGCTGGAATTTTCAAATGACAACTCTCACCAACGTCATCTCTCTGTGATTCTACTTAATAGGCACGTCACGTTTATTTATCAAACTAATTATACAATAATCTAAGAAATTATCCTAATACTTCTTGAACTTTATCAGAAAGAGTCTTTAAAACTTTTTCTCTAGCATTTGGATCCTCAACAAAATCATACTTATCACCATTAATTTTAATCTTCGGCGACAAATCATAATTTTTATACCAAGTCGCATATCGCTGATTTAATTCACGATAATACTCATATAAACTACTATCGTTGTCAATCTGTTCATAATCCCGTCCCCGCTTTTTGATTCTTTTCAGCATGGTACTAAACGAAATATCAATATAGATTAACAAATCAGGTGTCTTTTGGTACTTACCGCCAGGACTAGGCTCCATCATATTCTTTAACAAAGAGTCGTAGATTTGAACCTCAGTCTCAGTAGCTCGTCCTAAATCAGCATTTAAATGAAATAACAGTGAATCCTCAAAAATCGAACGATCCATTACACTGTACTTATTCGTGGAAGCTTCTTTAATACTATCCAAGCGTTTGTTCAAAAAATAAATTTGGAGTAAAAAGGCGTACTTCTTCGGATCTTTATAGAACAATGGAAGAATCTTATTATCATCGACGGACTCATAATAAGCTGGGGAGTTCAACCTCTCAGCGAGTAACGTCGTCAATGTCGTCTTCCCTGCTCCAATAGTTCCAGATAATACAATCATTTATTTAATCCCCTTAGACTAGTTTTAAAGAATTTGCACTTGTAATTGTACCATTTCAAAATCATGAATTTAAGATTTACTTTCATTCTTTTTAATTTCATCCGTGTAATCTTCCGATGGTGAGACATCCACTTTGTCCAACGGAATAATGTGAGTGTGATGAATGATCTTGTAACTAAAGTACAAAATAATTACAAGGGGAACACTCATATAAGTGACCGCAATTTCAAATAAGTTGAAGTGAGCGAAGGCTCCGATGTCTTGACCACAAATTACAACGATACACAAGAGTAGCGTAATAATCGGACCAACTGGGAACCAGGTCGCATGATACTTAAGCTCAGAAAGCTTATGACCCTGCTTTATAAAGGCCCTTCTAAATCGATAGTGTGATAAAGCAATTCCAAACCAAGCAATAAATCCAGTTAAGCCAGAAGCAGCCACTAACCACATGTAAATCTTGGATCCAAAAATACTAGTCATGAAGGTTAGAAGTGAAACTACCATGGTAGCTAGGAGTGCCAGAACCGGAATTCCACGTTTTGATACTTTACCGAAAATTTTAGGAGCATAACCTTCATCAGCCATCGAATAGAGCATTCTGGTAGAGGCATACATCCCTGAGTTAGCTGAAGAAATAACCGACGTTAAAATAACAGCGTTCATAATGCTGGCTGCCCCGGCTAGGCCAGCTCTTTCAAACACAATGGTGAAGGGGCTGATTGTAACATCCGAAGCACTCGATCCGAGTAGGTCATGACTAGTGTACGGAATGATGGCAGCAATTACAACGATTGCTAAAATATAGAATAAAATAATTCGCCAGAAAACTTCATGAATGGCCTTGGGAACCGTCTTTTGTGGGTCCTCTGATTCACCAGCAGTAATTCCAACTAATTCGGTTCCTTGAAATGAGAATCCGGCAATGACAAAGACGCTTAAAATCCCGGGAATTCCATTTACAAAGGGAGCTTGTTTATAAGTAAAGTTACGCATCCCAATGAAGTGACCACCCATAATTCCAAAGATGGTTAAGACCCCAACGGCAAGGAAAATAAAGATGGTAATCACTTTGATCAGTGACATCCAGAATTCCGTTTCACCAAACGCCTTTACTGATAAAATGTTAATCAATAAAATCAGTGATAACGCCGCCAGACTCCAGACCCAACTTGGAAAATGCGGAAGCCAAAATTGCATTACAATGGCCACCGTACTAACATCAACAGCTACGGTAATGGCCCAGTTAAACCAGTAATTCCAACCCATGGCAAATCCTAAAGCTGGGTCCACGTATTTAGCCGAATACGTTGCAAATGATCCAGAAACTGGCATATTAGTGGCCATCTCTCCTAAACTGGTCATTAAAAAGTACACCATGATTCCCATACATACATAAGCCACTAAGGCTCCACCGGGTCCAGCATTGTGAATGGCTCCACCACTAGTTACAAAAAGACCGGTTCCGATACAACCACCTAGGGCAATCATAGACACGTGTCTTGACTTTAGACCCCGCTTAACTTGTCCGTTTCCTTTTTTCTCAGACATAAATTCTCCTCCTAAATAATTAAGAAGATCCCTCGTAATAAAACGATAAATAAAAAGACCCTTTTGAATGATTTCCAAAAGAGTCCGTATTCTTACTAATCGTAATCTTAGAAAGCTCTCCGTGCGATTGCACGACAGTCCTTGATTTATTGAACCAAGACCCAACTAACCATTCACCACGTGATTAGTTTCGGCAACCCTTCCTTTCATAAGCCTTCGTTGATTTAGTAAATCTCCAGCTAATTACTAATAAAAGTCGCGCCTCTTCTTAGAATTTCATATTTAATTATAGTTAAATTATAAGTGATAAATTTTTGATTATCAATCAAATTTTCAAAATTAATAAATTGTATTTCGAAAAATTCGTTTGTTACTTAAACTTCTCGCCCATTTAACGTAACCATACTCACAAATCTGAAGCCAGGTGTAAGCAATCAAAGCGGCTCCAATTGTGTCAGACGGAAAGTGAGCGTTAAGATAAACCCTTGAAATCATTACCAAGAAAAGCACGATGACCAGGATCGTTCTGACAATCCAGCGTGTTGATTGGCGATTAATCATTGGTACCACAATAATCCATAACACACTAATCACTAAGAAAGCCCCTAGCACGTGACCACTGGGATAGCTAAAACCAGTGTCACCTGGCAAATGCATTGATGGTCTAGGTTTTGCCACAATGTGCTTAATAACAAACCCAACGGCGTCCCCTCCAAAGACTAGGACCAATGAAAAGAACGCGGGAACCTTGAATTTAAACCACCACAGAATAATAGCGATTATCAGGATCCAGACAATGTCCATTTTCGGACTCGCGACAAAACTAATTATTGAAAAAATGGTCTCCTCAAATGAAGAAGGATAACCTTGAATCGTTCCAATTAACATGGAATCTAAAAAACCAACGTAGCCAAAACTCATTTTGACTCCAATCGTTAAAATTAACGACAGGAGAAACGAAATGGTTAGTTTATACGGGCGACTAACGTCCCTTCCAATCATCATAAGTACAATTACCTCCAAGAATTCATATAAAAAAAGTATAACATAATATCAATCGCTCATTAGAGACAAGGACTAAATTACAGTCGTACTAATATGATATAATTACAACATGAATTTTATAGATTGGAGTCTTATGAATGATTCATAGTATTATTATCATGGTGCTCGTGGGAATCTTTGCGGGAGTACTTGGTGCCATCCTCGGTATTGGTGGTGGGATGATCATTACGCCCGTTTTAACCATTGGTTTTAACCTGGACATCAAATACGCCATTGGAGCTAGTATTATCGCGGTAATCGCAACTAGTTCGGGGGCCACCATCGCATATCTAAAAGATAACGTCTTAAATTTAAGGGTGGCCATGTTCTTAGAAATTGCCACTTCAATTGGTGCCGTGGCAGGAGCTCTATTAACGGGAGTAATTAATCCCATTTTTCTTTATATTTTATTTGGACTCCTGCTGTTTTTCTCTGGACTGAACATGATTAAAAAGATCTGGGGCAAACAGGTGCAGACTAACGCAACTAGTAATGATGCCATTGCGAAGAAGTTAAAACTAAATGGTTCATACTACGACAAGAATCTAAAGAAACAAGTTGATTATAAAGTTACCAACGTTCCCGCTGGTCTCACGATTATGTTTGGCGCCGGAATTGCCAGTGGATTACTCGGAATTGGATCAGGTGCCTTTAAGGTCATTGCCATGGATACTTTCATGAAAATGCCATTAAAACCATCTAGTTCAACCAGTAATTTAATGATGGGAGTAACCGCAGCAGCTAGTGCAACTATCTACTTTTTTAATGGTTCAATTCTGCCACAGATTGCGGTTCCGCTGGCACTCGGGATTATTCTAGGTGCTACGGTTGGTTCACGAGTAATGCAAATCATGCCTTCTAAGTTGATTCGAATTATTTTTATTCCGATCTTAATTTATCTAGGAGTGCAGATGATTCTTAAGGGATTCGGGGTGAACCTCCTATCATGAGTAATCAAAACAACGTAAAAAATAGTCAGTCGGAACAAAAAGCTGAAAATATCAGAATTGAACAATTAATTGGAAAAATCATGCGAATCGGGGTTATCATCTCCGTCATCATCATGCTTTTTGGATTGGTTCTATACATTGTTACCGGAACAACTGGATTTGGAAGTCACTATTACCTCACTTCCTTTGGTCAATTACTGAAGGGAATCATTTCGTTAAAACCATATTCGATTATGATGCTAGGTGTATTCGCTTTGATCCTCACACCAGTTCTGCGAGTAGTCGTTTCAATCTACTCTTTCTATAAAGAACATGATAAAATGTACGTCATTATTACTACGATTGTTTTTATCATTTTACTGATTAGTTTCTTCCTTGGAACTTTTCTTCATCTTTAAAACACAAAAACAGTTAGACATTAATGTCTAACTGTTTTTGTTTGGTCTAATTTAAATAATTTTCCATTCTGGTTAAACCTGTTTCTAAGTCATCTTTAGACGCAGCGTACGAAATCCGAATGTAATCCTTACCAGCTTTACCAAAGGCTGATCCTGGAATGACACCAACCTTCGCGTTCTGGGCCAAATCCTGAGCAAACTTAACGTCATCTTGCCCATACTCAGTGGGAATTTTAACAAAGATGTAGAAAGCTCCCGTTGGAGCAATTGGCTCAAGTCCCATGCCCTTTAACCGTGCGATGGCTTCATCCCGGTTCTTCTGGTATTCGTCACGCATCGGGAAAGCATCATCCATTCCATTACTTAAAGCTTCCAGCGCTCCGTACTGAGCTGGATCTGATGGAGATGAAACCAGGTAACCATGCATCTTATTGGCTTGGGTGATAAACTCAGCTGGACCCATTGTAAAACCTAACCGATAACCGGTCATTGCGTGCGATTTGGAAACTCCATTAATAACCACGGTTTGATCTGGCAAATACTCGGCCAATGAATGATGTTTGATTCCATAGGTCAATTCACTGTAGATCTCATCAGCAATTACAAAGATCGCATGTTGCTTCAAAACTGGCACTAGCGCTTGCAACTGTTCCGGTGTGTATTCTACCCCTGTAGGGTTGTTTGGGTAATTCAAGATTAAGGCCTTCGCGTTGGGATGCTTTGTAAGAACCGTTTCCAGTTCATCTGGGGTTAAAACAAAATCAGATTTTGCGGTGTTAATGAAAATCGGTTTTCCACCGGCGAAACGAACCAGGGACTCGTAAAGTGGATAGAACGGTGCTGGAATTAGCACTTCATCTCCAGGGTTAACCGTTGTAAAAACCGATGCAGCAATTGCTTCCGTTGCGCCCATATTAACCATAATTTCCGTATCGGGATCATAATGCAGATTGTATTTTTGACTCATAAAATGACTAATGGCGTCACGAAGCGGCTTAATTCCCTTGTGAGGAGAATAGTGTGAATGGTTGTCCGCAATGCTTTTCATCATGGCTTCTTTTACGTGTTCAGGAGTGTTAAACCCTGGTTCACCAACTGACAACATCACTAATCCATCAATGTCAGCAATCGACTCTGAGAAAGC
Organism: Fructilactobacillus fructivorans; assembly: GCF_000814735.1. Lineage (NCBI taxonomy): Bacteria > Bacillati > Bacillota > Bacilli > Lactobacillales > Lactobacillaceae > Fructilactobacillus > Fructilactobacillus fructivorans. The sequence continues at coordinate 93,471 of NZ_JOJZ01000013.1, read as the reverse complement.
ACGAATGGCTGATGGTTGTAACTCAGTTAGATTTTGATTAAAACGATTTTGTAAGTTTTCATTTAAAGTAGGCATATTAATTTTCCTCATCATCTGAAGATCTAACGACTAAATTAAATCTCTTTTAACTAGTTCCTCACCAATTTCAACCGTGTTTAAGGCAGCTCCCTTTAATAAGTTATCAGCAACTACCCACATGTTATAAGCATTGTCATTTTCTTGATCTGGTCGCACCCTACCAACGTATGTATCTTCTTTGCCGGCAGCGTCAATTGGTTGTGGATAAAGTTGCTTCTTTGGATCATCTTTAAGCGTCACACCCGGTGCATCGTTTAAAATGCTTTGAATCTTTTCTCGACTAGCATCCTTAGCATCATCAACGGTGAAGTAAACTGACTCTCCATGACAAATTTCAACTGGAACTCGCACACAAGTTGCAGTAACCTTAATTGCTCCAGAATTCATGTCATTTAACATGATCTTCTTGGTTTCATGAATCATCTTCCACTCTTCGTGGGTGTAACCGTCTTTTTCAAAGACATCAATTTGAGGAAGTAGGTTAAATGCAAGTGGATAATGTTCTTTCTCACCCTTAACTGGGAAGATATGAGCATCCATTTTTTTACCGTCAAGGTGTTCTTGTGCCTCATCCCTTAACTCATCGAGTCCACTTTGACCAGCTCCAGAAGCAGCCTGATAGGTAGAAACAATGATTTGCTTTAAACCAAACTGTTTTCTAATTGGTTCTAGGGCAACCACCATTTGAATGGTAGAACAGTTGGGGTTAGCAATAATTCCATGATGATTTTCAAGTGCATCCGGGTTAACTTCCGGAACCACTAACGGGACGTCTGGATCCATCCGAAAGGCACTGGTATTATCGACCGCAACTGCACCCCGTTTAACGGCTTCTGGTAACAATTTCTTTGAAACGGCACCACCTGCTGAAGCAAGCACTAAGTCGACCCCATCAAAAGAATCGGGCGTAGCCTCTTCAACGGTCAAAACATCATCTCGATACTTTAACTTTTTTCCAGCTGAACGTTTGGAAGCTAATAACTTCAAACTCTTAACCGGGATATTTGATTCAGCTAACTTCTGCATGAGACGTGTTCCAACAGCACCTGTGGCACCTAAAATTGCTACATTATACTCTTTCATCACTAATTGCTCCTCTATAAAATATTTTCTAATCCAACCACTAAACCATTAACGTCATCGACTTTTTGAATGGCGACTTTTAACCCGTTCATAAACGAATCCCGGTCAAAAGAATCCTGACGAATCGTTAGGGCTTCGCCATCACCGCCAAATAAGACTTGTTCGTGAGCAACGTATCCTGGCAGTCGCACAGCATGAATTGGTACTCCATCATACTCAGCTCCACGAGCCCCCTTCAATGTTTCTTCGGTCTTCACTGGCTTGGGTTGTTCTTTTCTTCCCGCACTAATTAACTTAGCGGTGTTGATAGCAGTCCCTGACGGCGCATCCTTTTTATCCTGATGATGCATCTCAATAATCTCAGCATCCGTAAAGTATTGGGCCGCTTCTTTAGCAAATTTCATTAACAACACCGCCGAAATGCCAAAGTTAGGAGCGATAATGCCGCTCACGTCCTGATCCTCCGCAATTTTTTGTAACTCAGAAAGTTGATCGTCACTCAGACCACTAGTTCCGATCACAGGATGAATGCCATTTTCAAGGGCAAACTTGGTGTTAGGATAAGCTGCTTTAGGAACCGTAAAGTCCACCCAAACATCAATATCTTTGCCGTTAATCTGGTCAAAATTATTATATACGTGAACATCATCGGGTAGATTATGACTCTTAGGACTTAAATCCTCGGCCTTGGGATCATAGACTCCAACCAATTGAAACTCATCATTTTTTTCAATCATTTTAATGGCCTTCTGACCCATTGAACCACGAAAACCAGCTACTAATACTTTAATCATTTAAAATGTCTCCCAAAGAATTGACGTCTAGTGCTTGTGCCAACTCTTCTTTTTCATCCCGATTTAGGGTTGCAATTGGCAAACGACACCCACCAACGCTTAATCCATTAGCATTCAAAGCAGCCTTCGTTGGTGACGGTGATGGGAACATGAATAGGGCTTGCATTTTTGGCGTTAACCAACGCTGTAACTTTCCAGCTGCTTGGTAGTTTCCGTGGTCTAGGTCATCGTACATGGCTCTAAGTTGATCTCCGTAGACATGGGACGCAACCGAAATCACACCGTCGCCACCCAGCATCTTCGTAACTAATGCTTGGGGATCTTCTCCACTGTAAACAAGAAAGTCATCGGGAGTGTTTGAGATAATATATTCCATATCAGGGAGGGAACCACATTGCTTAATGCCAGCAATGTTATTGTACTCTGACAATTCAACCACCGTCTCTTTATCCATGTTTACTCCCGTACGACCAGGAATATTGTAAATGATAATAGGTTTATCGGAATGATCCGCCACATACTTAAAGTGCTCTTTCATGCCACGTTGGTTAGGCTTGTTGTAATAAGGAACAACTACGAGTCCGTAATCAATTCCATCTAACTGCATGACTTTTTGATTGAATTCAGCGGTTTGTTGCGTGTTATTAGAACCGGTGCCGGCGATCACAGGATACTTGTCACCAACGATCTTGCCAAATTCACCGTATAACTTTAATTTTTCGTCTTCCGATAACGTTGGTGTCTCACCAGTTGTTCCGCCAACCACAAATCCGTTGGTGCCTGTATCAATTAAGTGTTGAATCAACTTTTTCAGTCGTCCAATATCCACTTCCCCATCATCACTAAATGGTGTGACGATGGCCGTAAGTAAATCTGCTTTTTCTACCATAATATATAATCTCCTTAATTTGCTGCTTGCTGCATTCGGAAATTCAAAAATCCAATAATGGCGCTGCTGCCAATCTTAATTGCTGCTGGATTAGGAGTAAGCGTTGCCTCATGAAGTTGAGAATCGGGATCGCCAATGCCTAACCAGAACATTGTGCCAGGAATCTTAGATAGAAGATACCCAAAGTCTTCCCCGGTCATGGCTGGCATCGTGTTAATAAAATCAACGTCCGCTTGATTCTCCATGTAATTAATAAAATTACTGGTTAACTTTGGATTATTTTCAACCGGAAGATAACCACCCTGATTCAAGTCCAATTGAACCTTGCAATCGTAACTGGTAGCAATCCCATTGGCGACCTCTTTTAACCGTCGATCAATCAATTCAATCATTTTTTGTGTTAATCCTCGAATCGTTCCTTCAATGCGAGCATGGCCAGCGATGACATTCCGAATCGTTCCCGCTTCCATCTTTCCAAAGGTGACAACTCCACCTTCAATGGGATCAACACTCCGTGACACAATCGTTTGGACCTGATTAATAAACTGACTAGCGGCCACGATCATATCGTTGGCGTCCTGCGGATAAGCCGCATGACCACTCTTTCCCACTAGATCAACATTAACTTCAGTCGTCCCAGCGAAAAGGGTTCCCATCCGACAACCAATCGTACCAGCCGGTAACTGCGGATTGTCATGTAATCCATAAAACTCATCAGGACGCCACTTCCCGGTGAAAATGTCGTCTTCATAGGCAACCTTCCCACCATTTTCACTTTCTTCGGCCGGTTGGAAAAACATCAATAGGTTATCCTGAGGCTGATGCTGAGAGTAGTAATTTAGGATACTCAAAGCTACGGTCATATGAATATCATGTCCACATGCATGCATCACTCCTGCATGCTTAGACGCAAAGGGTAAATCGGTCTTTTCGCTAACGGGCAAAGCGTCAATATCAGTTCGATATCCAATTGTCCGTTCCGGCTTGGTTCCATGAACTAACACCAAGATGGCCGTTGGTAATTTTTTTGGCACCTCTATTTCCATGTAAGAAGTCGTCAACCCGTCAATCACATGCTTTAAATATTCGTGGGTTTCAAACTCATGCATGGCTAATTCAGGAATCTGATGAAGATGCCGATAAATTTTTAGTAAATCGTTATCACTCAACTTCGTTTCAGTCTTGGACACATCCATCACTTCCTTAAATCATCTTCGAGTTTTGTTTTGGACTTAGTCTGATTATCAATATCTTTGATCTTTTTAGCAGGAACTCCAGCTACCATTGTATTGGGTTCAACATCGTGTAATACGACGGATCCGGCAGCGATGACCGCTCCTTCACCAACATGGACACCCTCGATTACCACGGCATTTGCACCGACTAGGACGTTATCATCAATTCGAACTGGCTCGGCACTAGCGGGTTCAATTACACCCGCTAAAACGGCCCCAGCACCAATGTGACAGTGTTTACCAACAATGGCACGACCGCCAAGAATGGTTCCCATGTCAATCATAGAATCATCACCAATTTCGGCTCCGATGTTAATCAAGGCTCCCATCATGATAACCACATGTTTACCAATTACCACTTGATCCCGAATGATGGCACCTGGCTCAATTCGAGCATCTAGATTCTTGGTATCAAGGAGTGGCACGGCTGAATTTCGAGCATCACTTTCAATTTCATACTTACTAATTAACTTCTTGTTTTTCTTGAGAAATTTAGAGACGTTGGCCCAATCGCCAAAGATTACTCCCGTTTTATTCGTGGTAAAATTCTCAATTCCCTTAGGAAATTTAATTTTGCCTAGCTTACCCTTTAGGTAGACCTTAACTGGAGTCTTTTTATCTGACTCAGAAATAAATTTAATGATTGATTGTGCGTCTAATTGTGCCATGCTAATTCTCCTTTAATTTTGTATCTAACCGACTTAAGTCTGCGTAGCTCTCACGTTTAACCGCAATCTGAGATTTTCCATTCTCGACGAAAACCACGGCTGGTCGTGGATTGCGATTATAGTTAGAAGCCATCGAGTATCCGTAAGCACCAGTATTAAAAATAACGAATATGTCGCCAGGCTTGCTCTTAGGAATGGGCTGATTTTGAATTAAAATATCGCCCGATTCACAATACTTTCCAGCGATGCGAACATCCTCAACGGGTTTGCCATCAGCGTTGTTGGCAAGTGCACCTTCATAATCAGCTTCATACAAAGCTGGCCGAATGTTATCGCCCATCCCACCGTCTACAGCAACGTAGGACTTAATTCCAGGAACATCCTTTCTAGAGCCAATGGTGTACAAGCTATAACCAGCGGTACCAACGATCGAGCGTCCTGGTTCAATCCAAATTGCGGGTGTCGGCAAATTATATGATTTCGTCTTCTGTTTAATCTCATCTACGATCGCCGATACAAATTCCTCTGGTGCAACCGGATGCTCTTCGTCAGTGTACTGAATTCCAAATCCCCCACCAACATTAACAACCTTAGCAGTGTAACCAAAGTCATCGTGCCAGTGTTTCATCACATCCACTAATTTATCGGCAGCTCCCACAAAACCCTTCGTCGAAAAGATCTGAGAGCCAATATAGGCATGAACACCCTTCATGTTCATTCGCTTTTCCTTTAAGACCCGTTGAAGTGCTTCATCGGCTTGACCTGAACCAAGGTCAAACCCAAATTTACTGTCGACTTGACCCGTCTGGATATACTCATGGGTGTGAGCTGAGATCCCTGGAGTAATTCGTAACATCACATCAATATTGGCATTTTGTTCCTCTAAAACGTCGTGTAATAAGTCGATCTCATGGAAATTATCCAACATGATCGTCCCTACCCCGTTTTTCACGGCCATCTCTAATTCATCCTTTGACTTATTATTGCCGTGAAAACTCACGCGATTCATCGGAAAATCAGCTTGAAGAGCCGTAAACAACTCGCCACCAGAAACAACGTCGATCCCAGCCCCTTCTTGCTTCACAATCTGATACATTCCGATCGTGGCAAAGGCTTTACTAGCATAATTCACCGAGTAATCGACGTGGCGTTCTTCAAACACTTGTTTAAATTTTCTGATCTGACTTCTGATCTGAGTAACGTCATAAACTTCTAAAGGTGTTCCGTATTCCTTTGCCAAATCACTGGCTTTAATACCGCCAATGTACAAATCATGATCCCTAATATCCTGCTTATCAATAACCGACTTCATCATCGCACCTCTTAAATAATTTATAAAAAAAGATCTCTTTGCTCAGGAGTTGAACAAAAAGATCTAAAAATAATTCGTTTGACATTATTTGATCAAATATTCTTGAATAGCTCCCCGCAGAATATCTGCGACAGTCCGCAATTTATTAAATCACGTCCCAGCAACCATGTCCCTACTCTGGCATAGTGCTTCGGCAAGCAACCCTTTCACTAAGTTCATTAACGAGTAACATCTCCGTTAGCTAATCTTGTTGTCTGCAACCTCTATTTGAATTTGTTAAGAATATACCCCATTTCCACCAATTCGTCAATTGATATAACTTAATTAATAATTATTTCACATATATTTTGTTAATGCGATTGATAAATCTAAAAATAATGCTACAATTCAACTTAATTAAATTCTTAAGGATGAGTAATTCATGAAAGTAACTAAGTTTGGTGGTAGTTCGCTAGCCAACGGACCCCAATTTCAAAAGGTAATCAACATTATTAAATCAGATCCCGATCGCAGAGCCATCGTGGTTTCCGCCCCTGGAACCCGCTTCAAGGGTGACATTAAGGTGACAGACCTATTGATTGAGTACGCCAACCAGGTCATTAATCACGAAGATTTCTCCGATACCCTCAATCAGATTATTGATCGATACCAAGAAATCGGCCGTTCATTTCACGTTGATGAGCAACAGATTAATCAACTGGTTACGCAATTAAATGATTTACCCAACCAATCGTTTCCGGATACTGCACACTTGATGAGTACTTTTAAGGCTCAAGGTGAGTTCATGAATGCTCAGATGTTAACCATGATTTTAAATCAGCTTGAAATTCCCGCCAAATTCATGGATCCCAAGCAGATCGGTTTCAAAGTCACTGGTAACGTTGAAGACGCTCAAATTAACCCAGCCACTTATGAAAACATCCGCAAGTTTCGTGACGTAAAAGAAAAAATGGTTTTTCCTGGCTTTTTCGGTATCAATGATGACAACCAAATCGCCACCTTTTCGCGAGGTGGATCTGACATTACTGGTTCAATCGTTGCCAGAGGACTTCAGGCTGACTTGTACGAAAACTTTACCGATGTGAACGCGATTTATTCGGTCGATCCACGGGTGGTTAAGAATCCGAAAGCCATTGACGTAATGACCTATCGGGAAATGCGAGAACTTTCATATGCCGGCTTCTCGGTCTTTCATGATGAGGCAATCATTCCAGCCATTCAGGTTGGCATCCCGATCAACGTCAAAAACACGTCGGCCCCTGACCTTCCAGGAACGATGATCGTTCCCGAAAATAAATTTCAACCTACGAGAGTGATTACCGGCGTGGCGAGTGCCAAACACTTCTCAGCCCTTTACATTCATCGTTACTTACTTAATAAGCAGGTTGGATTTACCCTTACCATCCTAAAGATTCTGTATAAGTACGGTGTTTCATACGAACACATGCCTTCCGGGATCGATGATTTGACCATCATTTTTGATAAGACACAACTAAATGATCACATCGTAAAAGAAATTACCAAGGAAATTAAGGCTGCCCTTCATCCCGATCAACTTCGCTGGATTAACGACTATGCCATCATCATGATCGTTGGGGAGGGCATGCAATCTGACAATCACACTATCGAAAAAATCATTCGCCCACTAACGGATAACGAGATCTCCATTCACATGATTAATGAAGGGGCCTCTAAAATTTCAGTGATGCTCGGAACCGATATTAAGGATTCAGACAAAGCGGTTAAATTAATATATCGCAACTTTTTCGATAATAACCGACTAATTTACTAGGAGAAAAAACAATGGCTAATTTACTTAAAGTCCACGGATCAGAGAACCAATTCTTTATACTGGATCAAACCACCCTACACCAAAAGTTAAATGATAATGAATTAAAACAACTAGCACAAACCATCGCTGACCCTAAAAATAACGTCTTAAATGGTGCAGACGGACTTCTGGTGGTCGATTCATCCAGTCATCCAGGTGCTCTTGGTAAAATGCGGGTCTTTAACGCCGATGGCAGTGAGGCTTCCATGTGTGGTAACGGACTCCGAACGGTATCCCGATATCTCGCTCAAAAGTTCAATCAAACGCATTTTAAAGTAGAAACCAACGATGCCGATCTTGACGTTCAAAGGGAAGCTGACATTGTTGAGGGCATTCCAGCATTTAGTGTTCAAATCTCCCCCATTTCATTCGATGGTAAAAGTCTCCCGTTAGAAAATCTCAAAACCCCGCTAATTGATCAGCCAGTTGACGATTTTATTTCTGGATTAGAGTATTCGGCTGTTGCCGTTCCTAATCCCCATCTCATTAGCTTCATGGGGATGGATCAAGTTAAGTCTGACGATCTTGTCCATCTCGGAACCATGTTAAACAAAAAAAATCCATACTTTACCGACGGCGTCAACGTGAGTTTTGCAAACGTTATGGATGAAAATGAGTTATTCGTGCGGACCTTTGAACGTGGTGTCGGTCTGACCAATGCATGTGGAACTGGAATGACTGCCACTAGCCTCATCTATGAAATTCTTACCCATGATGGCGACTTTGATGAGTTAGTTAACGTCTACAATCCTGGTGGGATGGTGAGAACTCACATCAAGCGGACAGGAGATCAGTATGAACTTCACCTAATTGGAAATGCCACCTTCACTAACAAGTTAACCATTAGTGAAGATGATCTTCACAATTCCAACCTTAACCAGATTCAAATTTCTGACACTGGTGAGGAACGTGATTACCAGAATTTTATTAAACAACTTCAAACTAACTAAAAATATCCTCATTGACAAAAATCAATGAGGATATTTTTTAGTTTAGGGTTAGGAAACAAAACTTTTTAAAAGATGCGTAACGTGAAAGAAAAGTTGAATGGCCAACTCAGCAAGTAAAAAGCCGATTGCCAAAGCACCAGCAATCATCGCCACCTGCATCAAGTAAACAAAGGCTAGGTGCGTGTTTCCAGTCGCAATATACTTCATCACCTCATAAGCCTGTCCTCCCGGAACCAACGGTACCAAGGCAGGAATATTAAAAACGATGATCGGCATTTTCTTGTATCTTGCAGCCAACATTCCAAGGATCCCAATCGTGAAAGCCCCAAAGACGTTTCCACCAACGTAACCACCAAAGATCGAATTGTAGGTTAAATAAACTAGGTAACTGGCCACCCCAACAAGACCACCCAAATTAAGTGCGCGTGGTGGAACGTTGATTAATATCGCAAAACAAAGGGTTGCTACGTAGACCCCGATAACTTTAACTAAGAATTCGATATCCAACCCTCCTATCCAAACCATTTCAAGGCCAATGCTACACCAAAACCAAGCGCACAGGCACCCATAATGGCTTCCATGGCACGAGCTGGCCCACTAACAAGGTTTCCTGACATAAGATCTCGAACCGCATTAGTAATCTGAACTCCAGGAACTAGAGGCATTACACCTCCGATGATCATATTATCAACCCCACTGCCAAGTCCTAATTTACGCGCTAACATGGCCAACATTCCAATGGAAATGGCAGCCGTAAACTCATTAATAAACTCCACCTTCACAATGCGGTTCAGGTAATCAAAGATAATCCATCCCAGCATCCCAATCACACAGGTAATAAAAAACACGGAATAATCTCCCCGAAAGACCACCTCAATTGACCCCGATAGAATTGCTGCGGATAATATTTTCATCCAGTACGGAAAATATGTATCCAGGTCACTTACGTGTTGTAACTCCTGATAAAATTGCTCTAGGGTGGTTTTATGCTCAGCAAAGCGTCTGGATAGGTCATTTACGGCCGTGATTTTACGGAGATCAAAGGCTCGTTTATCAATCTCAGTAATTTGTGTTTCTGAATTATCGTTAACGGAGATCATGATCCCCGTAATTGTAATGTAAGTCTTCAAGTTTGGCATGCCGGCGTTTCTAGCAATTCGTTTGATGGTATCGTTGACACGGGTCATTTCAGAACCATTCTCAATCATGATTTTACCAGCCAACATACAGGTTTTAATGACCAAATCACTATAGTTACGAAAGCGAGAATCCGGATCTAACTGATTTTTCCCAAACATTCGACTCACCCCTTTTCTTTAATATTTCTAGCATATCAAAATATCCCCCAAAAATCTCAAAGAGTTACCATAGTAAAAAATTATTTTACGAATGGTAGCGAGACAGATATAATTAAATTAGATTTGTAATGGTATCGCATAGGAGGAAAAATATGAGTGATAATGTAAAGTTTAATGATTTAAGTGAACAGGCTCAACAAAAGGTTGTTAACGATTTTGTTCCTTTTTATATCCAATTATTCAGAAACAACAACTTGGAAGTTATGAGTACATTTGACGGCGAATCTGGCGTCATTGCCGACCTTAACCGTGAAATTGTAACCGTAAGTAATAATAGTCCACGTGATATTGTGGCTGACGTCATCAAGTTCGACTATGATGACTTCGCTAGTCTATTAAGTAAGTTAAGTCAGACTTACTTCGAAAATGGTAATCCTACCGTCGATTGGTCAGAATGGTACGTTAACGCAACTAATAAGTTAGATCCTGACAATACTTTATAGTTCACTCTAATTCATTAAAAAAGCTTCTATCCTACATGGATAGAAGCTTTTTTTAGATGTCTTTTCCATTATCATAAAATAAATCATCGTGGCGACCCCGATCGACTTCTGGTTGAATCGTAACGTGGTCAATGTGATATTTTCCCTTTAATAATTTATTAATTTGATCATAAATTAATTGAACTTGACTAAGTGGCATATCCTTCATGTTGACATGAGCTGAAAAGACAATGCTATTCTCGTCAACCATCATGGCGTGAACGTGATGAACACTAGTCACACCGTTGATTTTAAGCAAATCCTTTTTAATGGCAGCGTAATTAAGATTGGGAGCACATTCCATTAGAATGCCAACCGTTTTCTTAATGATAGGCCAGCTTTCCCACATGATGTACAAAGCCACCAAAATCGTTATGATCGGATCCACAATCGTCCAGTTAAAAAATGAGATTAAGATCCCACCAAAGATGATTCCAAGTGAGGACAATGAATCACTTAGAAGATGAAGATAGGTCGCTTTCATGTTTAAATTGTGTTTGGCTCCCTTGTTAAGCAGAAACGCTGAAACAAAGTTAGCAATGGTTCCCACAATCGCAACTCCCAGCATCACTGGGCCATCAATGGTTTCTGGATGTGAGATTCGACTAATCGCTTCAATAATTAAAAAAATGGAAATCAAGATCAAAAACAATGAATTGAGAAAGGCCGAAATGATTTCAGCTCGTTTAAATCCATACGTATTCTGCTTGGTTTGCTGTTTTTTACTAATCCGATGAGCAATATAGCTCAATACAATTGAAATGGAATCTCCCAGATTATGGAATGCATCTGAAAGAAGTGATAAGCTTCCAGAAAAAATTCCCCCTAAAAATTCAAGGATCGTAATAACTGCATTTAATACCGTGACTTCGAAAAATCTCATTCCAGATAATTGATCATTATTCATAATCTTTCTCCTTTATTTCGATTTATATTAAAAAATACTACCTGTGTAATGACTTTCTGGCATCTTAGAAAAGTCATAAGCCTGAAGCTGCTCCCCGTTTCTAAGGTAAGCATGCAAACTTTCTGAAATCATCAAATTTAATGGTTCATCCTTTTGTTGAAAAACAACCACTGGTTTGCCCATCTGAACGCCAGCACCGATTTCATAAGCAGTTCCACTGTCAACATTATCACCAACAAAGTCGACCACAGCAACTACCACTTTGGCAGCTGCTAGGTTTTCCATGTCACGATGATAAATCTCGTTTGCCCATGGCAGAGTAAACTGTTCATTTTCGGCATCTTGATGTTTCCGTGGGGAATAAAAATCGGTAACCGTTGGGTTTGCTTCTAACGCTTTTTCAACGACTTCAATTCTTTGAATCTGTTCGTCACTGAAAAAGGGACTTGCTAAATAGATTTGGGCCATGTTAATTCTCCTTGTCTCTGTCTAATCTTCTACCATTCGCCATTCGCCTTCACCGGCTTTTGAAATTAAATTTAAAAAGTGCAGTGCTTCAAGGGCTTGACTTTGATCGTGTTTGTTTAAAGCATTCAAACCTGCTCCCGTGTTAATGGGACGTGAGAGATCAAACTGGCCGTTTTTGCCAGATTGACCCTCTGCCATTGCTACCACAACTTCTCCACTGTCAACCTTAGTAACAATAAAAAAGATGGTAAAATCATCGTCTTTTTTCATATATGCGGGCATTGCCCAGATATCATCTGCAATCTGCTGCATTTCGTATTCTTTGAACTTATAATCGAGATGATTTTTTTCGGTCACCGGATTCTTAAGCACAAACATCATCTTATCAAACGGCTTTTCACCTAACTGAATGTTGTCTTCCATTCGACCATACTCCTTACTATTTTAATTTAATTGTAGCAAACTTTAAAAAAATTACATACTAGTTTTTAGAAATCAACCCTTGCATATCATCGGGGACTTTGGCTTTAAAATTCAACTGTTGCTTTTGAAATGGATCAAAAAAAGAAATGAATGATGCATGCAAAGCCTGACGGCTAATCCCTTGGTCCATGGGACCTTGATACAATTGATCACCTAAAAGCCGATGATTAATGGATGTCATGTGAACCCGAATCTGGTGGGTTCTGCCAGTGTGAAGCTTAATCTCAAGTAATGAATAGTCAGAAAATTCCTCTTTTACCCAGTACTCCGTCTGAGCTGACTGTCCGTTTGGCGTCACTTGGCGTGCAAAGTCATTTCCGATCCTACCAATCGGCTGGTCAATCATCCCGTGCTGATGATCCATTTTTCCAACCACCAGTGCTAAATATCGTTTATCAATTTGGTGCTGATTAAGTTCCATGTTTGCATAACTATTAGCCAACCGATTCTTAGCGACAAGAACCACCCCACTCGTAAACCGATCTAACCGGGTAATAATATGGGGCTTTAAGTTGACCGCTTTTTCTTTCACTAAATGACCCTTAATCCGATTCACTAACGTATCGTCTTGATTACTTGGACCAGGAACTGACGTTAACCCAGCCTCCTTGTTGACAACCAGCCAATTATCATCCTCATAAATCACTTTAATTGGCTGAAAACTCGTTATGATTCGTGGATCTGATGGCTCACTAGGAAAATGAACGGAGACCAAGTCGCCAAAATTAACGGTCCCATCTGGATCAACTCGCTTACCATTAATTTCTAAAGGATGACTTTGTCGTTTCAGGTCGGCATACATCCGATGACTAATTCCTTGTTGGGTTAAAAAGGCTTTTAGCGACAAGGGATGGTGGTTTTCACTTTTAAAATCGACTTTCATGATTTCCTCCTCCAGACAAAATAAATAAGGCAGTGCATCGCACTGCCTTATTTAAAGATTTTTCTACGAAATATTTTAATGTCCCATAAACCAACTGCTCCCATAGCAAGAAGAATAATTCCACAAACCACGAAGGTTAAAGCAGGCTTATTGGAACTAAAGACTGAATCAATTCCACCTAAAGCGATTGGTGCTAAGAAAATTCCACAATTACTACCGATCAACAAAATCGAAGTTGTTAGGTTTAAAGTTCCCTTTGATGAGATCTCGGTGGCAATGTTTAAAATGTATGAAACTACCACGGCATCAAGGAAAGTCACCAAAAAGAATCCAAGTGCGGCACTAAAGAAGGAATGTGACAAGCCAATCCATAACTGACAAATTCCACTCGCAATGATTCCAACGGGCAACAGATACTTCTTTAATCTCATGAGTGCCACACTAAAAATAATTCCACCAACTAGTCCAAAGATTGGAGCAATACTAATTACCACGGCTGATTGTTGGGTAGAACCAATCCCTGTTCCTTCGATGAACTCGGCAATTCGAACGGTTGCTCCGACGTAAGTAATTTGATAAACAGCTAAAAGAATTGTCCAAAACAAAACATCGGTATTAACTTTTGGGAAATACTGATTTTTTCGTTCGGCTTGATAATGTTCCTCTTGCGGTGGATTTGGCACAAAGAAGAAGAACAGAATGGCCACTGGAAATGCCAAAGTATAAATCAAGAAGGCACTATGCCAACCAAAGTCAACCAGTAGCGCACCAGCAACATAGGCCGAAATGGCATTCCCTAACATCTCAAAGCCACTTCTAACTCCCATTAGCTGGTTCTTCTCCCTTAAAGAAGGTGCCGATCAGACTGACGGCTAATCCATTTAATAATCCCAAACCAATACCAAAGGCAAATCTGGAAATGAGCATGACATAATAATTAGTGACGAAGATGGGAATGACCCCAGCTATTCCACTAACCAACAGTCCAAAGATCACCGTTCGCTTGGGACCAATTTTTTAGCAATCCAACTACTTGCCAACAAAAAAATGATAACGGCAAGAGCAGGCATGGTGGCAATTAACTCAATACTTGAGTAAGAATGTCCAGGGAACGCACGCTGCCATTGAGGCACTTCAGCTGAAACTGATAGTGATGACGCCAAAACTAATGAAACTGCCAATAATGAAAATTTCATCATTGGAGAATATTTTTTCTTTTCTTGATCCATGAACTCCACCATCCCTTATTACTTAATTTGTTACTTAATGAATCGATTATACAAAAAAAGAGTGGCAAATGGAAGCCACTCTAACTTAATCAACTAATTAATTGTTAATTATGTTCTTTTAAGAATTTATTCTTTAATTTTTCCCATGTGAAGAGTTAAAGCATTAACAGCAACGATAATCGTTGAAGCTGACATAATTAAGGCTCCAACCGCTGGAGAAAGGATGATACCCCATGGAGCAAGAATCCCAGCAGCTAGCGGCATCGCAATAATATTGTATCCAGCACCCCACCAGAGGTTCTCAACCATTTTACGGTTAGTTGCTCTAGCCAGATCCAAGAAATCAATGATATCCTCCGGATCACTTTTGACTAAAACAACATCAGCTGATTCAATTGCAACGTCGGTTCCAGCACCGATGGCAACTCCAATGTTAGCTCGAGACAAACTTGGTGCATCGTTGATACCATCTCCGACCATCATGACATCGTTACCCTTACTCTGATACTCCTTAATGATTTCTTCCTTGTTCTGTGGAAGTAGTTCAGCACGATAATCAATGTCACCTAACTGATGTGCGACTCGTTTAGCAGCTAAATCATTATCACCAGTGAGCATGACTGGAGTGATATTCATTCTTCTTAAAGCCTTGATAAGGTCAATTGACTTCGGACGAAGGACATCACCTTGAGCAATAACCCCCAGAACCTTGTCATTACTTACAAGGTAACTGATTGAATTTCCTTGACTTGCTAAATCATCAAACTGCTTTTGGCTATAGTCCAAATGATTGTCTGATAAATATTTAGCAGTAACAATCTTGTATTCTTGGTCATCAATCTGACCGGTCAACCCAACTCCTTGAATTGCTTGAACATTTTTAGCCGGAGTTACATTGATCCCTTCCCTTTTAGCCTTAGCTAAAATTCCAGTTGCAAGAGGATGGCTTGAATTAGCTTCAAGATCAGCAAACTTTGTAAGTAATTCATTGTCGCTCATATCTGAATCAGATGTGACGTCATTAACCTGGAAGACCCCTTCGGTTAAAGTTCCAGTCTTATCCATAAAGACGTAGTCAAGGCGCTTAACTTCTTCAATTGCCTGACGGTGGCGAATTAAAAGACCATTTTGAGCTCCAATTGAGGTGCTTCGAGCAACAACCAAGGGAATTGCGAGTCCTAAAGCATGAGGACATGCAATTACTAAGACGGTAATCATTCTTTGTAATCCATAACTCAGTCCACTAAGAATGGTCCAAATAATTAATGCCAGAATTCCAATTATCAAAGCACCATAGAATAACCAACGTGAAACCTTGTCAGCCATCGTTTGAGCCTTTGATTTTTCCTTCTGGGACGCCTGAACCATCTTGATAACTTGAGCCAAATAACCGTCTTTGGCAGTCGCGGTAACTTTTACCTTAATACTACCGTCACCGTTAACAGATCCACCAATAACTTTACTACCAGGTTTCTTGGTAACAGCTCTTGATTCACCCGTTACTAAAGACTCGTTTACGGCACTCGTGCCAGAATCAACAACCCCGTCGGATGGGACTTTTTCACCTGGTTGAACAAGAACCACATTGCCAACTTGCAACTGATCCAGATTAACATCCTTCGTCTTGCCATTTGGTTCAACTAAATGAGCGGTATTAGGAAGTAGTGCCGCCATTTTCTTCAGAGCATCTCCAGCGTTCATGACCGCATCCATTTCAATCCAGTGACCTAGAAGCATGATGACAATCAACGTTGCCAGCTCCCAGAAGAAATTCATCACGTGACCGCTTGGATTAACAAAGGTGTTCATGATAAATGCATATAAACTGTAGAAGTAAGATGCACCAATTCCAAGCGTGATCAACGTCATCATGGCAGGAGCACGATTCTCTAATTCACCTTTAGCTCCCTTAAAGAATGGTTCTCCACCGTAGAAGAATAAAATTGTTGAGAGGATCATGACAACCCAGTCTGATCCGGGAAAAGTAATCTGAAATGGCAGTTTCATTCCCATGAATGGAGAAAGTAATAGGATGGGGATCGTAAGGATCAATGAAATCCAAAAGCGACGCTTAAAGTTTCCCATGTTCATCATGTGGCCGCCACCCATGTCCATTGAGCCACCGCTCATATTCATGTTCATAGATCCATGTTTCATCTTCATCGAACCATGATCCATCTTCATTTTATGATTACTACCCATGTTCATTTGTGACTTATTATTTTGAGAATTCATATTTTTCATTTTGTGGTCGTCATGATTCATGTTCATATTATTCATTGAATCATGCTTCCCGTTGTTCATGTCTTTCATTAAAAAGCTCCTCTCTACTGACAATCCATGTTCATATTGCCTGGCAAGCAGTTACAGTCAACTTTATCAGGCGCCGTTTTTAATTTTTGGTTTAACATTTTTACCAACTGATTAATATCGCCCTTACTAATCTTACTTTGACTAACTAAATCCATAATCGTTTGCCCTTTTCGCATGTCACACATCTGTTTAAAAAGTTCCTCAGCGCTCAGATTCATCGCATTTTGTTCACCAACTGTCGATGAATAAACAAAGTGCTGACCCTGTTTTACTCTTGTCAGCAGTCCCTTTTTAACCAAGCGACCAAGTAGGGTTTTGATGGTCGATTCCTTCCAGTCCCGTTTACTGGCGACAGCATCAATAATGCTTCGTGATGAACTAGCACCCATGGTCCAAATTAGCCGCATAATTTGCCATTCAGCAGGTGTGATTTCATCAATTTTTTTAACTTCATTCAACTCTATCACCCCAAAACGTTTAATTTACATCTGTAAACTCAAATTTAAATATAATCTACAATTGTAAACTTTGCAAGGATTTTAAATCTCCTGCATAAAGAAAAGAGTGATTAGTTACCGTCGTCTCAGTAACTGATCACTCTTTTTTAATATTTTCTAAGGTAAACTTTATCCACGATATGACCTTTACCCTTATGAATAATAAGGTTAGCCCGTTCTCGGGTTGGCAATATATACTCGTTTAAATTTGGTAAATTAACGGTATTCCAAACATTCTCAGCCATTTCAATCGCTTTTTGGGGTTCCTCTTTCGCATATTTGTAATAATAATTGGTCGGATCTTTAAACGCGGTCTTCATTAACTTTTTGAAACGGTTGAGATACCACGTTTCAATTAATTTTGGATCAGCATCAATGTAAATTGAAAAATCAGTAAAATCACCAATGTAAAGCTTCTGATGATCCGGAATTTGGAGGGTATTGATCCCTTCAATAATTAAGATATCAGGATTTTTAATGACATCGTATCGGTTGGGAATAATGTCATAAGTCTGATGAGAATAAACGGGAGCTTTCACTTCTTTTACCCCGGCTTTAATCTTAACCAAAAATTGAATTAAAGATTCCATGTCATAGCTTTCAGGAAAGCCCTTACGATCAAGGATTCCCTTCTCCTTCAAGATCTTTGTTGGATACAAAAAGCCGTCCGTGGTAATTAATTGGGTCTTCATGTCCGGTAATAAATCGGTAAAAAGGTATCGCAGTAAGCGTGCGGCCGTGGATTTCCCAACTGCTACACTTCCTGAAATTCCAATAATAAACGGAATTTTGGGAGTCAAACGTTTTAGAAAGTGACTCTCGGTATTTTCCCAATTTTGATAATGTTTCGAAGCCAATTCCAACAAATGAACCAATGGCATGTAGATGTTAGACACATCATCCAATGAAATTTGGTCGTTAAAGGCTTTTAACCGCTCCAAATTAGCTTGAGTAATCGGCGCTGATTCGTTCGGATAAAACTCTTTCCATTCATTTTTACTGAATTCATAAAAATCTTTCATCGCCAATCACCTACTTGGTTACCAACTGATATTCATCCTTTGGAACATCATTAAACAGTGGTGATAATTCACCAATTGAAATCACATCTAAACGATGCATAGCACGACTACAAATCGTATAAACTAACTGATCGTCACGTTCCGTTGGATATTCTTGTTTAGAACCATTCCACATTACAACGGCATCAAACTCAAGTCCCTTGGCTAAATAAGCTGGGACCACAATGACACCCTTAACTAACCGCTGATTTTCGGTCTGAATCAAAGTGGATTTAATCCCCTTCTGCTCGAGCTTTTCGTGCACTCGTTTACATTCATCCAATGATTTCGCAATTATAGCCGTGGTGTCGTTGGCTTGATCGTTGGTCTGAATCGTCTCTTTTAAAGAGTCAATGCCACTATCAACATCACCTACCACGTTGATCTTAGGAAGTTCCCCTGTTCTCGCAAAGGATTGAATCTTACTTCCATCTGGAATCAGATGCTTCGTAAAATCAGTAATTTGTTCGGTTGACCGGTACGATTTATTGAGTTCGATGACCCGAGTTTTCTCTGGATCAAACATCGTTTCCATTTCTTTTAACAAACTCTGGCTACTTTCATGGGTGAAAATGGCCTGATTAAGATCTCCCAGTAAAGTAAACTTAGCCCGGGGAAAATTAAACTTCAGGTAAGCCAACTGAAATGGGGTATAGTCCTGAACTTCATCAACAAACAGGTAACGCATATGAACATCAGGACGTTTCCCAGAAATCAAGTCGTATAAATAGAGATAAATGGAGATGTCAGCATCACTGATTTTTCCATTCTTTAAACGATCAATCGATTTTTCCACTCCGTCGTTCCATTCCTGCTCACTAATTCCATATTTACTCAGGTCCGCGATTCGAGGAACATTTCTTAGTAAGTTAACGAATTGACGGTTGATACTGACAAAACGACCGCGGGTAATGGCTTTTTTGACGTTTCGAAAGGCATTCTGAACAATCTTTTTAGCAAGGAAATTGTATTCCTTGTCTGGGTTATCCATACTCTCACCAAACTTGGCGTAAATGGCTTGCAGTTGTTGTTGATCAAGACCTTCAATGGTCTCTTCCACCCACTTCTTACGCATTTCACTTCCAATGTGGCGATTCAAAATCTTACTTAGTTCTTCCTTAGTGGCTTCCAATCGATTTCGCAAGTTATAGTTCTGGTTAAAACGATAGTAAATCTCACTAATCTCTTCTTTGGAGATAAAGACATTCTGTTCAAACTTAATATCCTTAAATTGGAAATTTTCCTTATTTAAATGATGAGCATACTTCCCCACCAACTTAAAGAAGTCCAAACTGTTCTTAAAGTCGACCACTTTCTGCTGATGCTTTTCGTGGGTTTCAGTGAAACGCTCACCAACCGTTTCCACACTTAGGTGCGGAACGCGCCGATTAGTGTACTGATAATACGTCATCTGAACCATGTTTTGTTCCCCTAGTTCAGGTAAAACTTCATTAATATAATCATTAAATAATTGGTTAGGTGAAAACAAGATGACTTGACCAGAGTTCAAATTCCCCCGGTAACGGTAAAGGAGGTACGCAATTCGTTGTAAAACTGCAGCCGTTTTTCCTGATCCAGCCGCTCCTTGAACGAAAAGAAGGTCAGAATCAGTATCCCGAATGATTTGATTTTGTTCCTTTTGGATAGTGGTCACGATACTCTTCATCTTCGTATCGGACTGGTGACTAAGGTTTTCTAGTAACAGATTATCGCCTAACGCCTCATCCGTATCAAAGATGGTCTCAATCTTACCGTCTTTAATCTCAATTTGTCGCTTTAATTTGACATCCACCTTCTGTGGTCCAGCTGGTGAATCATAGGTCATCTGACCGATTCCACTATCATAGTAAATACTGGAAATGGGAGCTCGCCAATCATAAACCAGGTAGTCATCTGGATTATCGGTAAATGAAGCCAGTCCAATATAGATCGTCTCGGTGTGCTTTTCACCCTCTTCGTGAAAATCAATGCGTGCGAAATAAGGGTTTTGATCCAACCGTTTTAACGTCCCTAAGTCTCTAGCGGCATTCTTCCATCGATTTTCCCGTTCTGACAACAGTTGTTGTTGCTGTCTTACTGAGACTCCGGTTTCCATCTGACCACTATATGTACTGGTCTTCAGACGAACATCATTAAAAAAGTTTTTTTGGATTTCCGATTGGTCACCCTTCGCTTTTTTAATTTTTTTAGCAGCGTCGACTTCTGCCATTTCAATCTTGCTTTCCACAAAATCAAGGTGCTTCTGTTCTGATTTTTTAATTGAATTTTCCAACGGATAATCCCTCCTGCTTGCTAAACTTGACTAAATATTCTAACATATTACATCAGCCCGACAAAATATAAAAAACCAAGGTGATCGTAATATGGATTCAATTTCGTTAGTAATTGTTCTACTGGCGGCCCTCATAACGCCATTAATCATGGCTAGATTCCACATTTCTATGCTACCAACGGCGGTCGTAGAAATCTTAGTTGGAATCATCTTAGGTCCCAGTCTATTTAACATTGTATCGGACTCAAATATCTTATCCATTCTTTCCAAAATCGGTGTAATTGTCCTCCTGTTTTTGAGTGGAATGGAAATCGATTTTTCACTATTTAAGCCCAAAAATAAGAACCCGAGTGAACTCGAAAAGAAGTCAAATAAGAACGCTCCTCGTTTTTCTTCGGTCCAACTAGCCTTCATGGGTTACGCAACCGTTATTATCCTATCATTAATTCTAGGATACTTCTGTAAATTAAGCGGTCTTTTCAGTGATTTTTGGTTAGCTTCCATTCTATTTGCTACCATTTCACTGGGAGTCGTAATTGCTGCCCTAAAAGAAAAGGACGTGACCGGCAGTGCGTTTGGTCAAACCATTCTGTTAATTGCAGCTTTAGGTGAAGTTTTACCAATCTTTGCCCTTACGATCTATGCATCCGTCTTCGGTAAAGACAGTAAGTCACTATGGTTAATTTTGATTCTCTTTGTGGTAGCGGGATTTCTACTCTGGTGGTTCAAACGCTTCTTTAAATTCTCAGACCAAATCAACAAATCAACCACTCAAATTGATATTCGTCTCGCATTCTTTATCATCGTGCTCCTATCAACCATTGCGGTTTTCGTGGGCTCAGAAGATATCTTAGGAGCCTTCATCGGTGGAATGGTATACAAACTCTTGCAACCATCCGAAACGACTAAAGATCGGCTGGATTCAATTGGATACGGTCTGTTTATCCCCGTCTTCTTCATCATGAGTGGTGTCGGTTTGAATGTCAAAGAGTTATTGTCTAATCCAGCTACACTGATACTCATCCCAGTCTTCTTTGCGAGTTACATTATCTCCAAATTGGGACTTTATCCCATCTTTAGACTTCGCTTCAATAAGCGAAATTCACTAGCGGGGATGGCGCTTCCAAGTGCCACCATCACGATGGTGTTAGCCATTCTTCAGGTTGCCAAGGGCATGAAGGTTATTACCTCGCAACAATCTGGAGCATTCTTACTGGCTGCCATTATTACTTGTATCCTTGGACCCCTGGTCTTTAACAAGGCCTTTAAGGTTGAACCAGAAACCTATCCTAAGATTAAAGTAAACTTTTTCGGGGTCAACCTAACAACCATTCCAGTTGCCCAACAACTGTCAACCGGATGGTATGACGTTAACGTCTACACTGACAACGAGGAACACTATCGTTCCTATAACAGTCAGGCTAACGTTCATCTGGTCGACAAATTGGATCCACAATCCCTGATTGAGAACGGATACTTTGACTGTGACATCACCGTTATGGCCTACTTTGACTCAGAAACAAGTTATGAATTAGCTAAGGCAGCTAAGAAGTACGGGGTACGTCTTGTTATTGCCCGTTTTGAAAATCGGGACGTCCTTGACAAACACAAGAAAGAACTTCTGGATCTAGGGGTTGAAATTTACAATAATCTGTCCGTTAACATTGCCATGCTCAGAGAATTAATCGAAGTACCATCTACCTTTAAGATGATTGAATCCAACGAATCGATTCTCCATGAGGTTAAGTTAACCAATCCGAGTCTTGCCAATACCCCAATCAAGAGTCTTCCGTTCAGTAATGACATTACCATTAATGAAATTTTCAGAGATCATCAACCACTTCATCCAACTGGAAACACTACTTTGATGTTGGGTGATCAAATTATCTTCTCGGCTAAAAAGGGAACTGGCATTCAAATCAGAAATGAATTTAATCCTGATGAATAAATGAAGTCCTAATAAACTCTTCTAACTCAACAAGTTAGTGGAGTTTATTTTTTATGCCACCATTTTATCTCAATTAAGAAACTAATTACTTCAAATAATTATTAAATTATACCAATTCCACTTCGCCCACGTTTATATTAAGGGCCAAAATATGCTAGAATTAGGCAACTAGTCAATCAGGAGGAAAATAAAATGACTTCACTTAATTTATATTTTGTAAGACACGGTCAAACTTATCTAAACCGTTATCATCGTTTACAGGGTTGGGCAGATTCTGCATTGACCGATAAGGGAATTACAGATGCAATTGATGCCGGTAAACACCTTAGCAAAATTAACTTTGACAAAGCATACAGTAGTGACACCAAAAGAGCGCGTGACACGGCTGAATTAATTTTAAAAGAAAACCCATCAGGGTTAATTGAACCCATTGAGATGGAAAATCTCAGAGAAGAAAACTTTGGCTATTTTGAGGGAAACGACATGGGTCAAGTTTGGCACATCATTGGTGGACCTTCTGGAGCTGATTCTTATAGTCAGATGATCGCAACCTACACGATGGAAAAGACCCGTGACATGATTGCGGATGCTGACCCTTACGGCGACGCCGAAAATGATTCTCAGTTTTGGCAACGAGTTCAAACTGGACTGGACGAAATCGTTAACAATGCTGAAGACGGTGATGATATCTTAATCACCGCTCACGGAACCTTTATTCGAAGCATCGTCAGTCGATTTAGTGACATTGACATTAGTGACCCAATTCATAACGGAAGTGTTACTAAAATCGAATATAAAGACGGTGACTACGTCGTAAAGTACTATAACAATATTTCTGATCCAGTCTAAAGGAGCTTTAATGAACGATAATCTTACTGATGTAATTACAATTGGCCTAGATTTAAATGATGCCAATTTTCAGTACTCAATGGAAGAACTCAATAATCTCGTCACGGCTAATAACATGCAAAGTGTTGAAACCGTTACGCAAAAATTAGATCATCCTGATCCAGCCACTTACTTTGGTAAGGGTAAAGTGGAATTTCTTGAGCAACTCGTTAAAACCACGGAAACGGACGTGATCGTTGCCAACGATGAACTGAGTCCCAGTCAGATTCGGAATCTGGAAAAACTGACCAATGCTAAAATCATTGACCGAACGGGACTCATCTTAGAAATCTTCGCCAACCGGGCACGCTCACGTGAGGCCAAATTGCAGGTTCAACTTGCTAAACTTAACTATCAACTTCCCAGACTCCGAACCAGTGCAAGTCAACGCCTGGACCAGCAGTCTGCTGGAGGTGGTCTTGCTAACCGTGGTGCTGGTGAAACCCAAATTGAGTTAAATCGGCGAACCATCCAACACCAAATTAATCATGTTCGTCACGAACTAAAAGAAATTGACAAATCATACGACACGCAGAGTAAAAAGCGCAAACAAAATGACCTTAAAACCATTGCACTGGTTGGATATACGAATGCTGGGAAATCCACCATTATGAACCAACTGGTCAAACGCTTTGGGGAGAATGAAGGTAAAGAAGTTACAGTTAAAAACATGCTGTTCGCTACCCTAGACACCAGCGTTAGAAAGATTGAATTACCAAACCACAAACGATTTCTGGCAACCGATACGGTTGGTTTTGTAAGTCAACTTCCCCACCAACTCATTCAAGCCTTCAAATCAACTCTGGCTGAAGCAGCTAATGCAGATCTATTGATTCAAGTGGTTGATTATTCTGATCCTAACCAGGAATTAATGATGCAGACCACCGAAGCAACCCTCAAAGAAATCGGGGTTCCGGATATCCCAATGATTAAGGTCTTCAACAAGGCTGACAAAAGTGGCGAGAACTACCCTGTTCGTGAGGGCAACAATATCATCATGTCCGCTCTGGACCCTAGTTCCATTAACCGCTTGGTTGACATTATCTCCGAAAACTTGTTTAAGGATTACATCAAAAAAACTTACCTAGTTCCGTTTAGTAATGGTCAGGTCGTCTCTGATTTAAACGAAAACGAGACGGTTTATCAGACTGACTATACTGATCAGGGAACCGTTTTACGGGTCGAACTTCCGGAAACATCCGCGGGAAAATATAAAAAATATGAAGTTAATGAATAAAATTTTAGTTGACATTTAGGATAGATCGCGGTTAAATAGTCCTATAATTAATTTAAGAGAACAATATTTAAAGAAATTGCCTAAGAGAGGCTGACGTTATTCTGGAAGTTGGCTGACTAATCTTTATTTCACCATCTCTTAAAAATAGATTAATAACCAACAGAAAGTGCTCTGGTTTATTCAGAGAATTTTGGGTGGAACCGCGTAAACTTGCGTCCCTGACATTTATTTGTCGGGGACTTTTTTTATTCTCAAAAAGGGGGAATTTATTATGAAAAAAAAGGAAGCAAATTCAAACGTTAAACTTAATCGTTCGCTTGGACTTTGGTCCGCACTCTCGCTTGTAGTTGGAACCATCATCGGGGTTGGAATTTTTGTTAGACAAGCAGCCGTCTTAAATGACGCTGGATCAGCAACGGGTGCCATGCTAGCTTGGCTAGCTGGTGGCCTATTAACCTTAGCCGCTGGCCTCTCAATTGCCGAAATTGCTTCACAAATTCCCGCCACGGGTGGCTTATACGCCTATATGGAAGTGATTTACAACAAGTTCTGGGGCTTTCTCTCAGGATGGATGCAAATTATCGTATATGGACCTGCCATGATCGCCTCATTAGGTGCCTACCTAGCAATTCTTTTAGGGGACTTCTTCCATATCCAACCCCAGTGGAACATCCCAATTGCGATTGTGGCCGTGGTTGCTGTTGGGTTACTTAACACCTTCCCCAACCGGTTCGGAGCTGCCTTCTCAATCGTTACTACTATTTGCAAATTAGTTCCCGTGGCCGCTTTGATTATTTTTGGCCTTTTCTTTGGCCACGCGGACGCTTTCACTCAAAGTGTCAGTGACGTCCATTCCACAGTTGGGGGCTTTGGAGTTGCCATGTTAGCCACTCTCTTTGCTTTCGATGGTTGGATTTTAGTTGCTAACCTGGGTGGAGAAATTAAAAATCCGAAGAAGATGTTGCCACGTGCTATTACCTTTGGAATCTTAGCCGTCATTGCAATTTACATGTTAGTTTCCTACGGGGTTCTTAAAAGTATTGGTCCCCAGAAAATTCATGAACTCGGGACCAACGCAATCCCGTACATGGCCAACAAGGATTTTGGCGTCATCGGTGGAAAGATCCTGAGTATCGGAATTATCATTTCGATCATCGGTTGTATGAACGGAAAAATCATGACCTTCCCTCGTATCATGTATGCTATGGCAAAGGAAAATCAACTTCCCTTTTCAAAACAGTTAGCTTACTTAAACCCGAAGACTAGAACTCCGATCGTTTCCATTGCTGCGGTATTAGCCATCGTAATTATCATGATTTGTTTCTTTGATGCCGATCGCCTTTCCGAACTATGCATCTTCACGGTTTACTGTTTCTACGTCATGGCGTTTTTCGGGGTTTTCATTTTAAGAAAACGTCATCCAGATCGAAAACGAGTCTTCTCGGTTCCCCTCTATCCATTTACGCCAATTATCGCAATTTTAGCTTCCCTTTTCGTAATTTGTTCCGAAATTGGTTCCGACTTTATTGGGGTAGTTTGTTCCCTTGGAATTGTGGCACTTGGAATTCCAGTTTATTATTTCGAAGTAACCAGTAAGAAAAATAAAGCTCCAAAATAAATAAAAAAGAGATCTCGTTTGAGATCTCTTTTTTACTTTTTCCGGTATGCAATTTTAATTTGAACCGCGTAATCATCAGCACCATCAATTAATCCAGCCCGACCAGCTGTCTTGTACTTTCCACCTACTAAAAAGGCCTCGGCTAAGTATAGCTTAACCTTATTCTTATCAAGGTTTTGAATATCTTCAAAACCCGCTTGGACAATGTGACCAACCGGTTCACAGTTAACCTGATTCATCCCTGCGTATACCTCATATTTTCCATTCTCTTCTCTTAAATCAAAGTACGGAATTAAGGCACCATCCCCCATCGCATAAACACGATGCTTGGGACTGGTCTTTATTTCAGAAAGAAGGGCTCGCTCACCCAAACCATTATAGTCATAGTTGGCCACTTTCTTGTTAATCATGGTCTCAGCTAACTCATGAATGTTATGCCGTTCACTCAGAGTGGATTCCAACTTAGCGGGCATCGTCTTTCGCTCATCGAACAATCCATTAGCGGGAATATTGCGATAACGACGCTGTTCACCACTTATTGGCTTTTCTTCACTCTTGGGTTGAATGTGTAATACTTTATTAATTACTGGTGTTACGTCAAACTTGGCTCTCTTCTTGGTGAAATAATACATGATGTTCAAATACAAGAAGTACGCCAGGATCAACACTACTAAGAAGATCAAAATCCCCCTAATGATGAATCCGTTGACAGCAAAACGGTAGGCAACGTAAAGGAGATATAAATCCCCTAACACACCTAAAATCACGTAAATTCGACTCTTAGTGTTCGTTTCAATCGTAACGTAACCCAGGTAGTGATTAATAATATCTAGAAAACTAAACATTAACGATCACCTCCCGTAGTGGTGGCCTTTTCCTGTGTATTATTTTGGGTGTTATTGGAATTATTTCCAGTATTGTTATTAGTATTGCCGCCATTATTTTCATTTTGGCTCGATTTTCCGGTACTTCCATTGTTATTGTCACCAGTAGTCGTTTTCTGGGCATTACTACCATTGTCAGTATTGGAATTATTCCCATCCGAATTAGTCGAATTATTCTGATCCTGTTTACCCGAAGTGGTCTTATTTTGATCATCGTTTTGTGACTTATTGGTGTTATCCGTATTGTTCTGACTATTCCCAGAATTATTAGATTCATTTTTACCGCTATCGCCATTAGAATCTGAGCTCTGGTTCTTAGAATCTTTAATGTTATCATCGTTTCCCTTCAACTTAAAACCAAAGATGGACTTCTTTTGATTAGTTGGATGGGATGTCACTTTGGCACCTTCATGGGTGTTGGTGGCTTTATTGACCACCACGTTGGTAGCTCCAAGGGCCAATAATGGCAAACGGAGTAAGAAACGGTGGCACTCGATTTGGCATTTAATCATCCTCTCAACATATATTCTCTTTTTGAATCTTTAATTATTACACATAAAAGTAAAGAAATCATTCCAATCCAGAAAAGATTTCTTAAAGTTGCTTTCTTAAGTTTAAAACAATCTGATCAATCCGTTCTCGGGTTTGACTCCACTCCTCATTATCAATCACAATGGATCGACCCTTTAACGCACTAGGGAGGGTTAGATCCCGTTCATCTTCCTTACTCTCCATTCGAACTTGGATCTGGGCCATGGTGTCACCACGGTCAATCATGCGCTGTTTCAGTTCAGCTGGATTTTTGACCCTTAAAAAGATGACCACTGCTTCCGATCCCAGCTTATCCTTGTACGTGATCGCTCCCTTGGTATCTAACACGATCGAAACAATGGGTGACTTGACAAAAGCCCGTTCTAACCCCTCATATGACGATCCATAGTAATTACCCGAATACTTCACGGATTCCAAAAGATGGAGCTGTTTAAAACTCTGTTGGGTTTCAAAATAGTAATCCACTCCATTTTGCTCGTGGTCCCGTGGAGGTCTCGTTGTGTGAGTGATAACTTTGGGGATGCCATACCTTTTCATTAAATAATCCGAGATAGTGGTCTTCCCAGTGCCAGCTGCACCAGTAATCACAATTACAAATCGTTTATTTGACATAATGCTCCTCAATGTACTTATTCGCTTTTTTAAGTGGAGGAAGTAAATTGTCATAGGTTACTAATTTAAGTGCTTCATCATAAGTGCACCAACGATATTCACTAATTTCTTCATCCTGTTTAGTAACCGGTGTCCCAACGGGAACTTCGGTCACAAAGAAGGTGACCTCTTTGTGGTGACCATTCTTCATGTCATATTCCACCTTGAAGTGAAACCCATCGTCAATGTCGGCACGAATCCCAGTTTCTTCCCTTAGTTCTCGTTGAGCTGCTTGTTGCAACGTTTCGTTTCCTTCTACGTGTCCCTTAGGATAGCCCCAAAAATTACTAGTTGCACTTTTTAAAAGTAGATAAAGTGGTTGGTTGTCTTTAAATTGGAAGGCAATCGTTCCACCGTCAATTTCATTAATCATAAAAATGCCCCATTTATTTGTTTCTTTCATTGTACCAAAAAATCAAAAACTACACTGATTTAATACTAAACTTCAGCATGATTGGCGACAAAATGGTGGAAAGAACAATCACCATAATAATTTCAGAATATAACTCTGGAGCAAGCAAGTGGCTAGCCAATCCAATCTGAGCCACAATCAGTGCCATCTCACCTCTAGAAACCATTCCTGACCCGACTACGTTGGCTTCATTCCAAGTCAGTCCAGTTAATTTAGCACCAATTCCACAACCAATCCACTTGGTAAGGAGTGCCAAAACGGTCATCACAATTACAATTATCCACGTACTAGAAAGCCCTTTAAAACTCATTTCCATTCCAATGGCGGCAAAAAAAATGGGAATGAAGAAAGAATAACCAACTTGGTTAGCACTCTTTATCACCTGATCTCGAAGTGGCGTTCTGGCGATGGCAATTCCAGCAAAGAAGGCCCCTAAAACCGTACTTAAATTGGCTGCTTCCGCCAAATAAGCCATCAGCAAGCAAATACTAATTCCAACCACCGAAACAGCTGAATTAGCCGGGAGTAAGTCGGCTAGGCGCATTAACCATGGTGCAATCCACTTGATGACCAGTATAATCAACACAAAGAATAGGATTTGCCACGTGAATAACACCAGTAGATTTTTCGAACCAGATCCCGTGCCAAAAACACTTGAAAAAATACTCAACAGAACGATGGAAATTACATCGTCAACCACGGCCGCTCCTAAAATGGTAGCTCCAGCGACTGATTTTAATTTACCGAATTCCTGTAAAACTTCCACACTAATGGAAACTGAGGTGGCTGAAAAAATCACACCCCAAAACAAGGCTTTTTCAATGCCCTGTCCTAAGATTTGCCCATAAAAGGTAAATGCTAAGACTGGTAAAATGACCCCACAAATCGCCACACTAAACGCCGGCTTCAAGTACTTCTTAACCAAATCAAAGTCACATTCCAACCCAGCAATAAACATTAAAAAAATCACCCCAATTTCAGAGCCAACCGAAACCATATGATTTAAGTTAACTAGGTGTAAGACCGCTGGTCCCAGTAGTAACCCTGCTAAGATTTCACCAACAACGGCCGGCATTCCGATTCTTTGGCTCAGCACCCCTAAGATCAGCGTGGAAATTAAAATTAAACCAATCGACGCTAAATACTCCATTTTATTACCTCCATTATTCTACTATCCTTCAAAAAAAGCAGAGTTTGCCAATTTGACAAACTCCACTAATTAATAAAACTTATGTTCTTTTATCATTTTCTTGGCCTTGGGGTTGGACTTAGTTCTTGCTTCAAACAAGTAGTAAGTAGCCCGTCGTGCCTCAAACATTTGCGCATGACTGCTACGCAATCTGTAATTTTTAATTAGAGCATCACGTCCACCTTTTCTGGAACCACTGCTCATATAACTATATAATTTATCGTTATTCTTACCACTCGTATTATCAACTCGGATTACCAACCACTGGACCTGTTTCTTCTGCACCACCTTGTTAGCCGATCTCATCATTCTTGGATAAGCCCGACTAGGAATGTTGTTTCGCTCAAAGAAATAGTGGGTTGGGTAGGCACCAGAACTCGTATAGAAACCGTTTTCCAAACGACTATAGGTCAAAAGGGTTGGGGTTCCTTTACTTTCATCTCTGATAATCTTTCCAAATGACACTTGAGCAGGTTGTTGATACTGTCCCTTCTTAGGATTAAGGGTAACGTATAAGTTTTGGGGATGTAACTTTGAATAAATAAAGTTATTGTTTGATCCAAGCACAAACGTTAGCGCCATGCATAGTGCCACAGCAACAAACGTCCATGGCAGAGCAAGTTTCCTGTTAGATTCAAAATGTCTAATAAAGAAGACCAATAAGAAGATGGTCGTTACCAGGATAAATGGGAAGTACGCTAATTGATAGTACTGATAGATCTTTCCAAAGGTATGACCATAAACGGCAACAATCGCATTGACAATCATCATGAATAAAAAGAGGGACTTTGAAACCCCATTCTTGAAGATTTCATGATCAAACAAAACGTAGATGAGACCTAGTAGTCCAAAAACTGTGGTAATTGGATACTGAGTTAAAAACTTCATGAAGAAGCCAGTGGCCATAAGCATCTTAGTGGGAATAATTCCAGAAGATCCATAAACGGTCATATTGATCGTAAAGTAAACGTGAATAAACGCTTTAAGACTGCCAGTCACTACAAAGTAAATTAACCAAGGGACAAGGGCAATCAAGAAACTTAATCCACTGAATAAAATCAACCGCCACATCTCTTTAAAGCGACGGTGATAAACGTAGAAAACAAACATAAATACATAAAATCCGATCCACGGACCCAGCAAGGTGTACTTCGAGAAGAACACAACTCCTACCATGAATCCTTGAATCATCCATTCCCACCATTTGATGTCAAAATGGTTTTGACTCGCTTTCAAAGCCACGTAAATCAAATACAAAACAGCTGGAAAAACAAAGAATTCAACTGATCCACCATAGTCATAGAATGGCTGAAGCACGGCAAAGACCGGCATAAACAGTGAAATTACAAATGACCAATTCTGTGACAAATACAACCGAGCAATCTTGTATGCCATGGTCATGATAATAATCATGGCAATGATTTCAAACGGCATCATTCCCACCAAAGAACGCTTGGTAAGTAATGATGATAGTCCATAGATCAGATAAACAAAGGGTCCCTTTTGTTCAAAAACATCTTTATAAGGAATAATCCCATGAAACATAGCCTTACCAACAGTAAAGAAGTTATTACTATCAGGCGATGTATCAAAATAATAAAACGGTGAAGCAAACGATAAAAGCAATATTATGATGATACTCATTACCACAAAAGTTAAACCAAATAGATATGGTTTAGTTTTTAGTTTCTTTAGCATAAGATATTCTTCCAATCATTCAGAAATTTATATTGTACTCAAATAATAGTGGCAATTATACCACACTGCCCAAATGAAGAACGGCACTTCAACATTTTATAAAGTTATCTTAAAATTGTTAACGCCGTTTAAGTAACCAATAGGTCGATTTACGATTATTCGGGGCTTTTTGTTCATGAGTCGACACAACCCGATAATTTTCTAACAGTGTCTTAGAGGCTGGTCGGGTCGAACCATGCTGGCTAAAATACGTTTTGATTGAGTCTGCCTGATTGGTTTTTACCACAATCCACTGAACCGCTTTATCTTGAACCGCTTTATTCTGGGACCTCACTATCTTAGGGTTCTTATCATACGGAATATTATTGATTTGAAAATAGTACTGAGTGGGCAGTGCCCCAGAAACCGTGTACATCCCCAAGTCAAGATAGCCATAGTTCAGTAGGGTTGGGGTCCCTTTACTCTCCTCACGCATGATCTTACCAAATTTTTGTTGTGCAGTCTGCTTGTCATTCATATCCAAGGTTTCTTCATTGTTATCAGGAAACAACTTTGATTTTTGAAAATTATCATTAACTCCCATGGTAAAAAATAGCATTAAGAGAGCCATTCCAATAAACATTGGAACCAATCGTTCCTTTGGCAAATTAAAATGTTGATAACGCAAAAGTTTGGCAACTAAAATCACCAATGTAACTACCACATAAGGCATAAAAGCCAACTGATAGTAAACATAAAGCGTATCAGGAGTATAACTATAAACAGCAAAAAAGGCGCTCACAAACATCATACACAAAAAAAGGACTTTCGAGATCCCTTTATTAAATACGACAAAAAGTGCAAGTGGAATGGCACCAAGTACAAAAAGTTGTGGTTTATCGATCAAAAACTCACTGAAGATTGCAAACGGTCCAGCAATTTTAGTAAGAATTCCACCACCAACGGAAGTGTTATAAACCGTCATATTGGAAACAAAATAGACATCGTAAAACGCCTTGAAAGAATTGGTGACAAGAAAATAAATTCCCCATGGTACTACCGAAAGTAGAAAACCAATCCCACTTGCAATCACCATCTTGAAAAGGCTATTAAATTGGCGGTGATACAAGTAGACCACCGCAAAGATAATGTAAAACGCAATCCAGGTTCCAAGTAAAGTATATTTAGAGAGGAAAACCACTCCTACTAGGAATCCCTGAACAAGCCAGTTCCCATTACTAATCATAAAATGATCGTTGCAAGCTTTAAACGTTAAATAGACAGCCGATAAAATCATCGGAAACACGAATTCCTCGACTAAGCCACCATACGTAAAATATTCCTGAAACATCAAAAAGAACGGTGTTATTAAAGCCAGAATTGCAGCGGTCGGTTTATTAATATAGAGGTGAGCTGTTTTAAAAACCAAAAACATGGACGTAGCCAGCGAAATTATTTCTACTATTGTAATACCAATAATTGAATAGTGGCTGATCAGATAAGCTAATCCATATAAAAGATAGACATATGGTCCCTTCTGTTCAAAGACATCCTTATAAGGAACTAGTCCATGCATCATCCCTTTACCAACCGTAAAAAAACAGTTGATATCGGGTGAATAGTCAAAATAATAAAGCGGGGATGCATAACTAAACATCCCAATAAAAACAAGTGCTACTAGTACGAAAGCTAAAAAATAACGAACGTTAACATTTTTAATAAAACGTTCTAAACGGAACCTCATTACCGATCCTACTCCTTTTTAAACTCCTCTTATTATATCCTAGAATAATTGTCCTGTACACGTTGACCACATTTCCCAATTACGTTCCCCACTTTTTTTACCGTTTCAAAGTGGTATCATAATAACTAAATCAAATAGGTAGGTGAATGTTATGAAACAAGGAACCAAAATCATTACATTAGATAATGGTTACCACCTATGGACTAACACTCAAGGAACTGGAGATATTCATCTTCTGGCTCTTCATGGAGGCCCTGGTGGCACACACGAATATTGGGAAAACACCGCTGATGAACTCAAAAAACAAGGATTGAACGTCCAGGTTCATATGTACGATCAGTTAGGATCATGGTATTCAGATACCCCTGATTTTGACGATCCCAAGGTAGCAAATAAGGTTTTGACTTACGATTACTTCCTCGATGAAGTTGAAGAAGTTCGTCAAAAACTAGGAATCGACAAGTTTTACCTCATTGGTCAATCTTGGGGTGGTGCTTTAGTTCAGATGTACGCTGCTAAGTATGGCGATCATCTGAAGGGTGCTATCATTTCATCAATGGTTGATCGTATGGGCGACTATACTAAGCACCTGGCCCAAATCAGAGAAACGGCTTTAACTCCCGACCAGTTAGCATACATGAAAAAATGTGAAGCCAACAACGATTACGATAACGATAAATATCAAGAACTCGTTGAACTGCTTAATCGTGAATACGTTGACAGAAAACAGCCGCCAGCAATCGCTCACTTAGTGGATACCATGAGCAAACCAATCTACAACGCCTTTCAGGGTGACAACGAATTTGTTATTACCGGAAAGTTAAAGGACTGGAACTTTACTGATCATCTAAAAGACATTAAGGTTCCAACCCTTGTGACCTTTGGTGAACATGAAACCATGCCAATGGAAACCGGAAAACGGATGGCCAAAATGATTCCAAACGCTAAGTTTGTTTCAACTCCAAATGGTGGTCATCATCACATGATTGATAATGCTCCCGTTTACTATGACCATTTGGCAAACTTTATTAAACAAGTTGAAAATGGTACATTTAATCAAAATTAGACCAATAAAAAGACACTTCATAAAATGAAGTGTCTTTTTTGTTATTATTTCTTCGTTAAACTTAACTTTTCCACATCAATGGTTTTATCAACTAGTCCATCATAGAAACTCGCCTCATGACTAACGATGATGGCATTTCCTGGAAACTTGATAATGGCCCGCTTTAAAGCATTCTTGGTTTCGTCGTCCAAATGATTCGTAGGTTCATCCATGATTAAGAAGTTGCTTGGAACAAATTCCATCAGAGCTAACTTCACTTTCGTCTGTTCCCCACCAGAAAGTTCACCAATCGGCTTCATAGCATTAGCGGCATCAAGTCCACAACGCCCTAATTGAGATCGAATCTCCTTCTGGGTTAACTTAGGATACTTGTCCTGAATGATCTGAAGTGGCGTCATCTTGCGGTTAGGCCAAACCAGATCCTGACTAAAGTAATTAACCTTAGCAGATGGCGAAAAGTCAGCCTCGCCACCCTTTGCCGGAATCTGGCCCAGAATGGACTTAATCAAAGTTGACTTCCCAACCCCGTTAAATCCTTGTAGTCCCACTTTTTGGTCAGTATTAACCGAGAAAGTAACGGGCCGGAGCAATGGGCGATCATATCCAACTGAAAGTTGATCTACTACCAAAGCATTCTGTGAACCAGTGTCAGCATAAGGGAATTTGAACGAAGCTTGAATGTTACTTGAAGGTGGCTCAATGACATTCATGCGTTTCAACATTTTTTCTCTTGACTTCGCCATATTAGAATGACTGCCGGCCTTGTTCTTCTGAATGAAGGTCTTGGCCTTTGAGATTTCCTCTTGTTGCTTTTCATATTCCCGTTGCTGGGTCATTTCTTTTTCGTCTTTTTGTCGCATCGCTGACTTAAAGTCACCACGATACTTAGTAACTTTCCCAAACGCAACGTTGACAATACAGTTGGTGACTTTTTCCAAGAAATCGTAATCATGGGAAATAATCATTGCTGCCCCGTCAAAACTATTTAAATAATCTTCCAGCCAATTAATGTGAGCAGTATCTAAGTAGTTCGTCGGCTCATCAAGTAAAATTACATCTGGATGTTCCAGAATTAATTTAGCTAAAATAATCTTCGAACGTTGTCCACCACTCATTTCTGAAATGGTCTGATCTCTACCAATATCGTCAAGACCTAAACCATTAATTACTTGCTCAACTTCCGTATCAATATCATAAAAGTTCCGCGATTCAAGCTGTTCTTGGATTCGACCAGCCTGTTCAAGTAATTTTTCATCCATATTGTCGGCATATTTCATGTATAAATCACTCATATGCTGATTCATATTATAGAGGTCAGAAAAGGCGGTGTGTAAGAAATCAATTAACGTCATTCCTTTCGGAATATTAACGTATTGATCCAAGTAACCAATTTTGGTTCCCTTTTGCCATTTGATGTCACCAGTTAGAGGAAGTTGCTTATTGGTCAAAATTTTAATCAAAGTTGATTTTCCAACTCCGTTTTGGCCCACAATTCCCATGTGCTCACCCTTATTTAGCTGAAATGTAGCATCTGAGTAGAGGTCTTTATCAGCAAAACTCATGCTCAGATTCGATACACTTAATAACGCCATTATATATTTCCCTCCATTATTTCATAACTAATACCGTAACACCGAACCGTAATCAACGTCAATTATGTCAATTTGAGTGGTATAATTATAGGTACATTTTTATGAAAGAAGAGTACCTATGAAAATCAAAGATATTGATCACATCACCTTATCAGTAAAAGACATCGAAAAATCGATGCGCTTTTATCACGAAGTTCTAGATTTACCCGTTGTGATCGAAACTGAATCTCGAATTGAATTTCAGCTTGGTCACCAACGACTCGTTTGTGTCACCGCTAATGATGACAACGTCAAACCAGCCCACCCTACTCCTGGTTCTACCAGTTTTAGTGTGGTTGTAAGGGATCCGCTTTCCTCCATTCAATCCCATCTTGCTAATTATTTTGTTCCCATCATAGCAGGTCCACTTGAAAGTCAAGGACACAACGGCAAAATGAATTCCCTTTTCATTAATGATCCTGATAAAAATTTGATTGAGATTAGAGAGTATCAACGATAGGAATGAAAGGGAATACAACATCATCAAACCCCCGCGAGTTAGCCTTTTTTAATTTTACAACCATAATCATTTTTGTTATATTCGTCGAATATGCAAAAAGAAAGGATATTTATGAAAACAAAAAATTCAGAAAACAATTCAAATCAAAAAGTTGCAAAACCGAAGATGAGTCTTTTTAGCGTTACGATGTTAGCGTTAAGCTCAATCATCGGTTCAGGATGGCTGTTTGGATCCTGGGAAGGTGCCAAAACCGCAGGACCAGCAGCCATTATTTCGTGGGTCATTGGTGCGGTTGTAATTGGCGCGATCGCGTTTAATTACATAGAATTAGGCACAATGTTCCCCGAAAGTGGGGGAATGAGTAAATACGCTCAATACACCCATGGTCCCCTCCTCGGATTCATCGCATCGTGGTCAAACTGGGTTTCACTGGTAACCTTACTGCCAATTGAAGCAGTGGCTGCCGTTCAATACATGAGCTCATGGCCATGGAAATGGGCAAGTTGGACTCACGGATTCTACGCAAACGGAACCGTGACCACCGAAGGATTATTCATTGTATTTATCTTTATCCTCGTGTTTACCCTGTTGAACTACTGGTCAGTTAATTTACTGACACGTTTCACTACGCTAACTTCAATCTTTAAGATTGTGGTTCCAGTTCTTACTATTATTATGTTACTTGCTTCTGGTTTCCATTCACAAAACTTTAATAATGTAGCTACTGGTGGCTTCTTCCCATATGGGACTGCTCCAATCTTCACGGCTACTACCGTATCCGGTATTATTTTCTCATATAATGCCTTTCAAACGGTTATTAACGTTGGTGACGAAATTGAAAACCCGAAGAAGAACATTTGGCGTGGAATCGTCATTTCGCTTCTAATCAGTATCGTAATTTACGTTATGCTTCAATTTACCTTTATTGGTGTAATTGATCCTGGTACTTTAGCTAAACACGGATGGAATGGCATTAACTTTAGTTCACCATTTGCTGACCTTGCCATTATGCTGAACTTGAACTGGTTAGTCATCCTACTATACATTGATGCTTTCGTTTCACCCTTTGGAACCGGAGTTTCATTTGTTGCCTCAACTAGTCGGACTTTAGCTGCAATGACTGAAAACGGTCATATGCCTAAGTTCCTAGGAAAAATTAACAAAAAATGGGGAACGCCCAGAATCGCCATGATTGTCAATTGGATTGTCAGTTGTATCTTGGTCTCAGTATTCAGAAACTGGGCTGTCTTGGCTAGTGTAATTGCCACTTCCACGATGATTGCCTACCTTACTGGACCCGTCACATTGGGATCATTGCGTCTTCACGCACCTCATTTCAAACGTCCAGTTAAAATTAGTTTCGCTGGAATCATGGCACCATTAGCCTTCGTTCTTGCTAGTTTAGCAATTTACTGGGCAATGTGGCCTACTACCGTTGAAGTTATCATCGTTATTATGCTTGGTTTACCATTCTACTTCTTCTACGAAAATAAGAACGGTTGGAAAAACACTCTCACTAAATTCCGTGGTGGAGCATGGATGGTTGTATACCTCATCTTTATGGCAGCATTCTCATACATTGGGTCAACTCCATTTGGTGGACAAAACTGGATTCATTATCCATATGATTTCATTGTAATTATTGTGGTTTCCCTGGTATTCTTCTACTGGGGTGTCTTTAGTTATCAGCGTACTGGCAACATGCTTAATGCCAAAAACGTTAACGAACAGGTTGACGATGATCAGGTTGACGATTAGTTAATCTACTGCAAAAGCATAAGAATTTTGTTATAATACGTAATGCATCTTGTTTTTCTTGAAATGGATGGAGGGATTCTTATGAATAATCAAGATCCAGATTCGAGATATGAACGTTATGACTTTAATGCCACTAACGACCCAAGACACCAAAAGAAAACCTTTAAGGCGTGGCCGTGGGTCCTAGGTTTAGTAGCAATCGTTATTCTACTAGTCTTTGGAATTCACCTTCTGACGAGTGGCAATGGATTGAAACAACTAAGCGTTCCTTCCACAAGTCAACAGAGTAGCAAAGCTATTCGATCAGAGAAAAAAGCAAAAAACTTTAATAAGGCAGAACAATCAACTAACCAAAGTGCATCTTCGGTAAGTCAAAATCAAGCATCAACTAGTCAAAATAGATCGCAAGCATCAAATGCAAATAATTCTAATGAAAACAATTCAGCAAATGATTCAAATTCAATGTTTGCGACCCCTAAAACATTTGATTCGGTGCAAGACGCTAAAAATTATGCACGTGCAACTCAAAAGAGTTGGTTAGCAGCTGGTTACT
Organism: Fructilactobacillus fructivorans; assembly: GCF_000814735.1. Taxonomy (NCBI): domain Bacteria; kingdom Bacillati; phylum Bacillota; class Bacilli; order Lactobacillales; family Lactobacillaceae; genus Fructilactobacillus; species Fructilactobacillus fructivorans. The sequence goes on along the minus strand of NZ_JOJZ01000013.1, from coordinate 54,410 downwards.
CTAACTTCACGATTGAGCGGAATGGTCAGGGATTCTATACCTTACAATTTGTCAAATAAGGAACTATTTATAGTTCCTTATTTTTTTATATTCTGATGATTTTGGTATAATGAATTGTATAGGAGGTACTATTATGAAAATTAATACTCCACTTCAAAATGGATTTTTACCTGATAAATACACGAAGCATGCTCAACCAGATGAAATGTTAGACGGACATCCCGTCATTTCATTTCCAATCAAGATTTCAGATGTGCCAAGTGATGCTAAGTCACTAGTAGTGATGCTACTAGATGACGATTCAATTCCTGTTTGTGGTTTCACCTACATTCACTGGGTCGCTGCTAATATCGACCCTGATGTATCTGAGATCCCAGAAAATGCGAGCCAAGACCGTTCAATTAACATGACTCTTGGAAAGAACAGTTTGGCTGGCGGACTAGTCAATGTTACTAATCCTAAATTAAATCAACATTATGTTGGTCCAACCCCTCCTGATAAGCCGCATGACTATCAGTTGCACGTATACGCTTTGGACCAAAAACTAAACTTATCTGATGGATTTTGGCTTAACGAACTTAAGCAAAAAATGTCAGGTCATATTGTTGCTAGTGCGGAACAAATTTTACCAGTAAAAAATTAAAACGGAGGACTTCATAATGCTAAATGGATACAAACACGTTTTAGTACCAGTTGATGGATCAAAAGAAGCAGAAGCTGCTTTATACAAGGCTGCCGCTGTAGCACAAAGAAATAAAGGTCGAGTTGACGTCTTAAACGTCATCAACACCACAAACTATGGGTACAGTCTTGGCGTCGTTGACGGTAGTGTCATTACTCAAATCGTTAACGATGAACTTACCTATTTAAAAGATTTAGTTAACAAGATCAAGGATAAAACTGGGATTGAAGATATTCATATCCATGCTCGTTTTGGAAGTCCTAGAGAAGTTATCACTTATGAGTTCCCACGCGACCACCAAACTGACCTCATCATGATGGGTGCAACCGGTAAAGGTCGGCTGTATCGAATGCTAGAAGGTTCAGTCACTGGATACGTCAATTCGCATGCTGGTTGTGATGTTATCATCGTCAGAACTGACATGAAGAACACCCCAATCAAATAATTAACAATTATTTAAGGAAGAATAGCTAAGCCCTTACACTTAGCTATTTTTTCTTGCCCATTATCCGAAGAAATCATTGGGTTCGCCTAGCTGAATTACTCTAATTGTTATATGATGTTAACTGCTAGTATATAAATTTAAATTAATTAAAAGGAATGTTTACAATGCACATCAAAAAAAGAAAACACACCAAATCATTCATCGCTCTCTTTGTCATTATTGTGGTGGCTATATTTGCTGGTGGTGGATATTATTATTGGAATAATCATGGTAGTTTTCTCGGTAAGTTAGACGTTAATCAAAGCAAAACCGCTACTGTATTCATTCCTGGGTTAGGTGGAAACAACATCACCACTGGCTACATGGTTGATACTCTAAACCGTTATCACTTAGCCACTAAGACTCTGCAACTGTACGTCAAAAAAGATGGAACGGTTAAAACCACCAAGCAATTTCATAAGATCGGTGCTGATAACCCCACCGTTCAAATCGTTTTCCAAGAAAACCATCGTCCATATTTCCAATCAACTCAAATGCCTAAGGTTATGCATTACTTGTATACCAAGTACAACATTCGTTCTGTCAACATGATTGGGCATTCTTCGGGTGGGAACATCATTTATTACTACTTGGCACACTATCCCAACCTAAAGGAAGTTCCAACAGTAAATAAATTCATTTCACTCGCTACTAACTATGCTCCAAACGATCCTGATGTTAAAAACTTACCTAAAAATCTTCAAATCATGAACTTGGTCGGAGATATGAACCATTCCGGAACCGATGGTGAAGTTACTATGAAGAGTGAGATCCCAATGAAGGGATTAGTTACCGGACACGTCAAGAATTATAAACTTTACGTATACCATGGAAATAGCTCACAAGCTCAACACACCATGCTCCATGAGAATCCGTCGATCGTCAAAATTATTGCTGAATATTTCTTTACCGATAAATTTGACAACTAATGGGAGAATAATTAATGTTTTTAACCCTTAAAAATCGTTTATATCAGTACGTTTACGTGCTGAGTTACATAGTATTTCTGGCATCGTCAGTAATTCTTTTGAACAGTCAATTCAATAACGTATACTCAGCTAAAAGTTTCTTACAATGGAAAATTGCGGGAATTGTGACCCTGATTGTTATCTTCGTTCAAATTGTGTTGTTACTAACCAGAAGACACGGCTTAAAACAGTGGTCAGTAATCGGCCTGATGCTAATTATCTTTGTCCTATCCTATTTTCTAAAGCTCAATGTGATTACTAGTACTCTTTTCCTACTGTTCCTGTTTATGGCAAATGCCGATCTTTTAAGCGAAAATGCCTTTGCAACAATCGACCTAGCCACTAAACTCATTATTTTAGTGGTCATCTTCGCCTTCTTGATCTTCCATGTTTTCCCATCACAGAATGCAATTTCATTTACCCGGGGGACTTCCACACGTTATGCCATTGGATTTACCCATCCAAATGTTCTAAGTGGGTTTATTTTAAGTATCCTTTATTCCGCCCTCTTACTATTGCAGAACATCCGAAAGCACTTTACGTATTTGATTTACGCTCTTCTTTTGGTTGTTTATCTAGTGATTGCTTATCTGACGGGATCACGTGGATTTATGGTTGCCGGAGCTGTCCTGATCCTCGGATTTGGACTGAGTTACTCTAAAAGAATCGTTCGTTGGCTACCCAAAGTCACTTGGGTGATCGTCTCATTAACCTTTGTTATTGGAATTGGAATGGTAGCTTGGGGTTCATCACTACCGCTCTTTAACACTCTAAATAGCGCGTTATCAGGACGTCCTGGTCAACAATTAACCGTCATCCAGTATTTCTATTCACCAAAGATTATCGGGCAAAATCTTCCACTACTGGGAGCACGATCGAACTTGTGGGTTGATAATACCTTCTTATTTATCCTTCTAAGCGCTGGCTTCATTGGTTTAATGCTTCTCCTAGCGTTATTCATCGGAAGTGCTTACAAGGCCAAACAAGACAACAACTACTTTCTTTGTGTAATCCTGATTGCTTTGGCAGTTCAGGGAATTATTGAAACCCAGCTTACCAATGCATATATGTTTGCTCCGTTTATCTATGCCTTTACCCAGGTCGTTAAAGATCTTCCTAAAAGACAAAGACCCGTGGGCAGACACGCACGCCATGCTCGCACATTTTAATCATGATTTATTCCATCCCATTTTCAGCAAAAGTTGAAAATGGGATTTTTGATTGATATTATTTTCACAAAAATATACCATGAATAGGTAAGTACCAATTAATTTCAAAGGAGGTCATAAATTTGCGTTATTTAGCATTTTTAGGATCACAGAGTAAGGATGGTTTGACGGCCAAATACTTGAACGCGGTTATCTCGGGTCTCCCAAAGGACGCTGAAGTTGAAACCCTATTTCTTCAAGACTATGACATCAAACCCGATAATTTAAAACACCCTAACCCAACGCTTGATATGATTGAAAAGAAGATGGAGGCAGCCGATGTATGGATCATCGCCTCACCCACTTACTTCGCCGATCTATCCGGGGTTACCAAAAACCTATTTGACTGCATGCGTCACCGCATGGTTAAAATGAACAGTATTGGAGACACTCTCCCGGGCAAGTTCAAAAATAAACATTACTTAAGCTTAACCACCTGCTTTTTGTCTTCATTTCAAAATTTCTTTACCGGAATTACCGATCAAACCTTTCGAACCATTGATAAAATTATGACGTCAGCTGGTTTGATCAAGCTTGGCGAAGTCATTGGTACCCACACTTGGGGAAGTAAGGGGATTCCTAATCCCAAGAAACTTGAGCTATGTAAACGATGGGGACAAAAAATTGCTAACAAACCGCGAAAGGATGATAGTACTTTGAAACGTTATATTGAATTATTCGGCATGATTGCCGTGATGTCACTGGTTACAATGGTAATCGAAGGACTGGTTTTTGGACTGAAATTCAACGGAGAATTCTGGCTCTTCTACGTTGCATTCGTTGTGATTTTCTACGTCCTACTCGCCATTTTGCTTCATTTCTTCACCTTTTTAAGACACCGACGTCGTTAAAATTAACCCAAACAAAAAGATCGATTTAAAATCGATCTTTTTTTATTTTAGTTATTAATCTTTTCAATTCTAATTTCATCAGAAAGTTGATGATCATCCAATTTGTATAAGTTATTAAAGAACTCCATTTCAAATGATGCCGGGTCAGCTGGATACTTCTCTTCCGCTAACTCACCTGCCACACTGACAATGGCAGTTCCAAGTGCAACAGCATGAACGCCACGATGATGAGCAGCGACAACTCCAAGGACGCCATCTAACACGTCTCCAGAACCCACGTTAATGGCTAATTCTTTACTGCCATTGTGAACCACGTATGTTTCTGAACCATCAGAAATCACATCATCAATCCCTGAAATCACCACAATTGAATGGAACTGTTTGGCAGCAATCTTGGCAACTTGAACACGATCACCATTTCCATCATCTGCATCGATTCCACGAGGTCCCCAATCTATTCCAGCCGTAAAAGCAATCTCACCGACATTACCCCGCAAAATATCAATATTGACCTCGTTACTTATTTTCTTGAAAACTTCCGTTCTTAGTTCCGAAGCACTAACCGCCACTGGATCAACAATAACGGGCAAGTTACGATTATTAGCCGCTTGACCAGCGATAATATCCAATTTTACGTTATCATCATTCATCGTTCCTAGGTTCAAGACCAAACTGTTCGCAATGGCCACTAAGTCACGACCTTCGTTTGAAGAATCACACATAATTGGTGAACCGCCAACATAACTAATTGCATCAGCTACTTTTTGTGGGGTTACCATATTAGGAATATCTAAGACAACTGGATTCTCTTTACGAATTTCTTCTAAAATTGATGTCATATTCTCATTTCCTTTCTAATTCATTAATGGGTTTTTGCACGCATACCCGTCCCTTCATTTATTACCATAACAGGGTTAAAGACGATTGGATCTAATGGTGCTCTAAACAAAAAGACTTCTCATCGTATATGAGAAGTCTTCAATCATTCATCTAAATTTTTAATCAACAATTTTTGCACCAAGGACATTCTTGAAGTGATCCATCGCAAATTTTTGTCCCAAATCAGAGAAGGTTGCCACTCCGCTCTGATGAATGACCAAGTTGTAATCTAAGTTATATCCAGCAATCGCAGTGTGTAAAACACAAATGTCGGTGCAGACACCCACCAAATGCAACGTTTTCACGTTTCGCTCTCTGAGTCTAAGATCGAGATCCGTCCCAGCAAACGCACTGTATCTGGTTTTATCCATTTGCCAAACATTATCCAAATCTTGATTCTTATTAAACCACTTTCCAACGTTTCCATACAACTGACGACCCCAGGTTCCCCGCACGTTGTGAGTTGGATAAAGCTTGGTTTCGGGACTGTATGGATCGTCCTTTTTATGCACATCAGTTGGAAAAATCACGAATTGATTGTCATCTTTAAATTTTTCAGCCAAATCAACAATGGACTGATCAAGTTTTTGAGCTGGCTTACCAGCGGTCAGAGATCCCTGATCATCCACAAAATCATTAGTATAGTCAATAATTAGAAGTGCGTCTTTATCTGCCATTTTAATGCCTCGATTTCCTAAAAATCAGACGGTTTTGCTGGATACTTAATTTCCCTTTCAGAACGATCCTGGGCAGCCTTTACATAGACTTTAGCAACGTTGTCTGGTTGCATCTCTTCACTACTACCAGAAAGCCCTTGAATGGTAATCAAACCAACGTAAATATTATCATCTTCAACTGCATCATGAAGTGAAAATGCGTAATCACTTAAAGCTGCCTTGGTAGCCGCTAAAGTGACGTTATCCTTCGTGGGATGAAAAGCTGCTCCACCACCAGTGATTAAAATATTCCGATTCAACTTAGAATCATCCGAAAGACCAACGAATTGTCGTGTTGTTGTAATGGCACCAAAAACATTGGTGTCATAAATTCCTTTAATTTGTTCCAATGGCAATGAAAATGGTGTATCCAAAGTTTTATCACCAACGTTATAAACCATGGTTTCTGGAATTCCATAAGCCATTTTGACCTTACTAAAGACATTGGTTACCTGAGTAGGATCGGTTACATCTGCGACAATGAAATCAGCTTTAATGCCATCGTTACTCAAATCTTTTACGAACTGTTTCAATTGATCGGCGTTACGAGCCACTAAAATTGGAGTCTTGCCTGCTTCACCAAATTTCTTGGCAATGGAAAAGCCAAAGCCCTTTCCAACACCAAAGATTACTACACTTTCACTCATAAATTTACCTCCTAAAGTTAATTCATGAAAAGTTTACCACCATTTGGGAAAACAAACATTTTTGGCGTTTGGTGATAAAAAATTACGCACACATAAAATACAGGTTTAAATACAAAAGAAGCCCCACTACCAAAAGTAGTGAGGCTTCTTTGCGACTTAATCTCCGTTAAATAAGTATACCAGTTTTAAGAATTTTGTCAGCACTTACTATTAACTGAAACCAAATAGAGACCAATCGATTTTTAATACTGGTTACATCAATGTCTTGAAGCTAAAATAAATGCGCCCCCCGAGAGTCGAACTCGGATCATGAGGACCGAAATCTCATGTGCTATCCATTACACTAAGGGCGCTTAACAAATACTATGCTATCGATAAACACAGTAAATTGCAAGTAAATTATTTATTTGCGACTTTATTTGCGGCCGCTTCTAGGTCTAACTCTAGCTTTAAAGAGTTATTTTTAAAGTCATCAACCAGGCTGGTACCTTTGGTAACATACTTTCCAATCGTTCTCCCGGTGATGCTAACAAACGCAATGGTTTGATCATTAACCAACTTAGCCGAGTCATAGTGACCCTCTTCAGCTGAATCCAGGTAGGCTTGGGTTAAATCCTGGACGTTACTTTTGATCAACTCATCAAGTGTAATGTCCTTGCCTTCTTTTTTGAGCTCATCCCACAAGTTTTTAACTTCATCCATCGTCTCTGGAATCTTTGCACTCATTTCAATTCCTCCATCTTTAAACAAAACCACCGGTCCGTAAACATCGGTGGTTAAATAATTATTTATTTCTCTGTACGAACGTCTTATTAGGAACCCGAATTAAAATGAATTGGTTGGCATCCTTTCCGGCATGCATCCCCAAACCATTCCAGAAGTTCCCTTTATATGTCAAAGTAACTACCTTGGCCCATGCGTTCTGGAAGTGCTGGTCGTTTAATTTAATGTTTTTGTGATTCAATTTGTAACTGCGCCCAGTAACTTCAGCATTACCACGCGTCGTAACTACTTGTGCATTGGTACTTGGAAGCTGATACTTAACGTTCTTTAACCAGAACGAATATTGTTGAATCGGGCCCCTATTACCATCAACCTTCACGTAATAAGAACCGTGCTCGTCACTTTGAATGATTAATGGTTCCACTTGCGTCGTGGTAACAACGTTCCGGTTGTTCGTCTTGGTAATGTTTCTAAAGAAGGTCGTGTAAACCATCAAAGCCAGCAAAACCAAGAAAACAACGATTTCAACGATTGAGATCAGCAAATTTCGCCATTCAAAAGTCTTTTTATCTTGGACGATCATTTTAATTCTGCGTGAACGAATGTTTTTAATCACAAGGATTAAAACTACCAAAACAATTAACCACGCAATTACACCTACAAGATTCCACCATGAATTCATGAAAGTATCCTCCGCTCTATTTTTCCTATCTCCCCTATTCTAATTGAAAATTGATTTTTATGCCATATTTGATATACTAAACTTAATTAAACATTGGGGTGCCGAGTGGCTGAGATCATACCCGTTGAACCTGACTTGGACAATACCAGCGCAGGAAATATATAACTAAGCTTGTTAAATACATCAGCTGGACGTTCTCCCACTCGCGGTTTGGACGTCTTTTTTTATGGAGAATAAATGATGATAAATATCAAAGATCTATCATTTTCATATCCTGAACAGGATAAAATCTTAAATCAAATTAATTTAAAGTTTGAGCCAAATAGTATTAACTTACTATTTGGTCCAACTGGAAGTGGGAAGACCACGCTCTTGAAACTGATTGCGGGACTGTATCCCAAGTACAGTAAGGGTGAAATGAGTGGAAAAATTGATATGGATGAAAAGACAGCCATGCTGTTTCAGGATCCTAACCACCAGTTTGCGATGAAAACCGTCAAAGAGGAACTAATCTTCGCCCTCGGAAACTTACAGGTCGATCCCGCTCAAATGCCTAATCGCATCGATGATGCTCTAGCATTTTGTGGAATCAGCAGTCTTAAAAATCGGACCATTTCCACCTTATCTGGGGGTGAGAAACAAAAAGTTGCTTTAGCAGTGACAGTTGCCATGAAACGTCCCGTTCTTCTCCTCGATGAACCTTTTAGTAACGTCGACGTCGAAAGTAAGAAAGACATCATCAGGCGACTAGTTCAACTTAAGGAAGAACACAATCGGACTATCATCATTTCCGATCATAATTTGAGCGATTACATTGGAATCGCCGATCACTTCTTTAACGTTCAAAACGATTCCGTCAAACCAATTCTGGTTAAGCAAATTAAGACCCGTCTCCCACACCATCCTGACAAAGAGATTGAATACAAGATCATGTCGGACAATGATCCCATTATTAATCTACTCAATTTCTCCATGACCGATGGCAACCAAAACTTAATTGAACCAGAAAACATTGATTTGTATCCTGGCATCACTTACTTAAATGGGAAGAATGGGAGTGGTAAATCAACTTTCTTCAAAGCTTTATCACGTCTCCACTCTTATAACGGAGTCGTTAAAATCCTTAATCGCAACATTAAAAAGTCATCCCTCCCATTTCTCATGCGATATGAAAATCTTGTTTTTCAAAATTCAGAAGACCAATTTTTAACCATTACCATTAATGATGAGATTCAATTGGCCAAAAAGAACGCCATTACGAAAAATTGGACGGATGATCGGATCAATGACTTAATGGAAGAACTCCATTTAGATCAACTCACCGATCGAGTTGTCTACTCACTTAGTGGCGGTCAAAAAAAGAAACTGCAAATCATAATCATGTTAATCAGAGACGCTCCCATTCTCATGTTGGACGAGCCGTTTGCCGGACTTGATCAAGAATCAACCACGATTATCTCAAGGTTGCTTGAAGACGAGGCCCACGCTGGCAAAACCATCATTTTTGCTTCCCATCAGCAAACTGAATTGGTGGACAACGCTGATTTTTACATCGAACTCGCTAATCACCGCTTGACTTATAAGGAGGATGTTCATGAATCCTAGTCTAAAATTCATCTTAGTCCTGATCATTGCACTCGAAGTATCATTTACTAACAGTATTGTTGGCAACGTGATTTTAATCGTAGTGGGACTTCTCTACCTTTTAGTTAAACGAGTTAAATTAAAGCGTCTTTTATGGATCCTCCTGATTGCGTTGATCCCTGCCATTGGGCTCCTTATTTCGCAAGTCTTATACGCTAAGAGTAGCCACGCTGGAATCCTTCTTTTCACTCGAATTTACGTCTATGTGATCTATGGAGCAGCATTCACCTTAACAACCAAGCTCTATGAGTTAGTCAATTCACTTGAACAGAATCTCCATCTTCCAAGCAAGTTCGTTTATGGTGCCATGGCAGCGTTTAACCTTCTTCCTGAGATTCAGGCCGAAGTTAATAAAATCAAAACCGCGAGTTTAATGCGCGGCGTTAAGTTACACTGGTGGTCACCTACCCTATACTTTAAGGCGATTTTATCAGCCATTCGGTGGTCGGAAAACTTAGCGCAAGGGATGGAATCGCATGGATTCGTTGAGGGTCAGTCTCGAACTTTTTATGAGCCGGTTAAAATTACGATGGTAGACTGGCTGGTCTTCGTTTTCAACGTAATTTTACTTCAAGCGATCCTACTTCTCCTTTAGTATTCTTTGTCTCAATTAAATAAATTAATGTATAATGGACTCAAGTAAGAGAAGTAGAGGAGGAAACAAAATGAAAATTGGTGAAGAATTTAGTCAAGTAGCAACTGATCTGATTAAATTCCAAGAAAAACATGATATTCCTGATAACCAGATGGCAGTTGACTTACATATGACCGTGGAAAGATTTCACGCCATCAAGAGTATGCAAGTTCAACCCACTCAGGATGAAGTAAAAATAATTAAACAGTTTATTGTTCATAACAAGTAAAAAACGATGGCTTTCATGAAAGTCATCGTTTTTTTATCCAATTTGTTGTTCAATTAGATACGAATCAAGATAGCCAAAGGCAATCTCATCAATATCATTTAAATTAATCAGTTGGTTATTTACGACAAATAATTTAGCTTTATCAACAATCTGAACCGTAACCTGTCCTCGCTCGTACTTTACGGGAAAACCGAGGTACGATTGTCCGTCATTCATTTTAATGCGAACCACTCTTTGAAACTTGATGGCCATTTCAATCGTAGCGGCAAACAAGTTGACCGTTGCATCAAAACTCCGATCATTATTTAAAACTGGCTGAACGAAAACGCCGTTGGCTGAATTAATGGAGACAAAGTGATTAATCAAACGCAAATAATCACTTTTAATCACTAACTTATCAATTTCATCAATTTTAATTAATTCATAACCGCCAAATCGTCCCATCATATCGACCAACGAAAAGATTACCGAATCTGAATTAACCGCCCGAATCTGACCAATAAAGAAGAGATCGGAATGAATATTAGGAATCATCACAATCCGTCTCCCGGTTTCCATCGCGGAATAGAGGTTAGCTTCAATCGCTAATTGTCCATCTACTACTTGGGGATCAATGTGTTTAGCAAATAACACCGACTTGGAATCCGTTAATAATTTTAATTCTGTTCCCAAAAACTCAACGGATCGAACCAATGGCTTAATAATGGTCTTGTGTGTCACGTTCTCATTATCAAACTTATCAATTACAGAAAGTGAAAATTCAAAGTCTGACAACGAATTAATAAAACCTTCAACGGAATTACCGTCCTGAGTCACCACCATGATAGCTTGCTGGTCAACAAAGGAGTTTCCTAAGATCTGAGTTAACAGATCATTCTTCGAATTAAGCTTCATTACTTCCTGTTTCGTCCCGTTCAACTTTAGTTGGCGTGACATCCGAATCCGACCTTCCATCTTGGTCAGGTCTTCACTTTGAAAATCAATGTCGTCAATGTCACCATAAACTACATATACCAGTCCATTAGCTAATCCATAGTCATCGTACGTAATTAGAATGGCTCCAGCAGCATCAAGGGCAACCACGACCCCGGTATAAAAAACCGTGGTGTTTTGTTGGGTCAAATTTACCAATAAATTATTATTCATCGAATACCTCAAGTCTTTGACAACTTGATCAACCGAATTATTCAAATTATCACCTACTTCTCTAGTAACATCAGTTTAATCTTATCACATGTAAGGATTCGACCAAGATTAGTGCGCCTATCATAACATAAATTTTGCGTTCTTTTTAAGCTTTTACTTTCTATTTTCATTTATACCATGAATGCTTTAAAATGAAATTGAGGTGAAAATATGTCGAAGAAGAAAATTGAACGCAAGCAACGCCAAAACATCATTATTGATATGAACGATTTCATCATTAAATACGCTGCTACAATGTTAGGAGAAAACAAAACTAACTTAGCTCAGCAAATCTACGAAGCAGGCAAAGATGACGTCAAGGGTTTAGATAAACTATTCAATGACGCCGGATACGGTCGTAAAGAACAATACGAAAACATCGCCGAAGGATACGTCTGCAACTTTTATCACGTGATGCCGGATCAAACCAAACCCGAGGTTGATCGGTTAACTAAAGAAGCAATGAATTACTTAGGATCACACGCGGACGAGTTCAATCGTTGGCGTGAGGAATAAAACAACTTCGCTTGAAGTTGTTTTTTTATGGAAAAATGGAGGTGGAAATGGTGAACAAAGTTGGAGTCAGAGATCTCGTTGAGTTCTTACTAAGAAGTGGCGATCTCAATAGTAGTTTAAGTAGTTTAAACACGGCTCAAGCTGGCACTAGGATCCACCACAAACTACAAAAGAATCGAACAAAAGACTACCAAAAAGAATACTATCTTGAAAAAGCGGTTCAAGTAAATCACAATGATTTCCTGGTGCATGGTCGGGCTGATGGAGTGATCCTCAACGATGATTCGGCCGTCATTGAAGAAATCAAAACCTCTGATATCGAATTTCAAGACATCCCTGAAAATAAAATGATTCTCTACTGGGGGCAAGTCAAAGCCTATGCCTACTTACTCATGAACGAAAATCCAGCAATCAAAACCGTAACAATGCGACTCACCTACGTTCAAACTCCTGAAGAAGAAACCACCCAAAAAGAACAATCAATTACATTTACAGATGCAGAAAGTTTCTTTAACAATTTAATCAAAGAATTCAGTGAGTGGCTTAAGCTTAAAGATCAATTAGATGAAGAGAAACACACCACCGCCCAAAAACTCCAATTTCCTTTCAAGGAATATCGTGACGGTCAGCATGAATTAGCCGCCGCCGTTTACAAGACGGTTGTGACCCATCGTCACCTGTTTGCAGAGGCGCCCACTGGGACAGGAAAAACCATTTCAACCCTTTTTCCTACCATAAAAGCCATGGGAAACGACCTTATTTCCAAGGTGTTTTACCTAACGGCTAAGCAGAGCACTCGAAGAGTCGCTGAAGATGCCATTCGACTTATGAGCGACAAGGGATTGCGGTTAAGAAGCATCACCCTTACTGCCAAGGACCAGATCATGTTTAAAGAGGAGCGAGACCAAGCTCCTGAAGATAATCCCTATATGATTGGCTACTACGATCGCTTGAAGCCCGCTCTAAAGGACCTTTTGCGTCACAATTATCAGATCACGCGTGACGTCATAGAAAAGTATGCAAAAAAATACACACTGGACCCGTTTGAATTTTCCCTTGATCTCAGCCTTTTTTGCGATGTAATCATTGGTGACTATAACTACCTCTTTGATCCCCAGGTTCACCTGCAACGTTTCTTTGAGGTTCAAGACTATCGCAATTTTTACTTAATTGATGAGGCTCATAATCTCGTGGATCGTTCCCGCGAGATGTATTCAACTGAACTATCGTCTAGTTCGCTAGCCGACGTTATCAAAATCATTTCAAGGGATAGGGAATCAAACAAAAAGGTGTTAACCAAACTCCGTTCACTCAAGCGTCAGTTTAATGCCGTCGCTAAGCCATTGCGTGATGATCATGTCTTTGAAACGGCCACTGATGATCCCCTCGATAAATTTACGAAGGCGGTTACTAACCTAGTTAAAGTAATGCGAAAGTGGATTGCTAAACAGGATGATGGTGACGACTTAGACGTCGTACTCGATTTTTTCTTTCAGTGCACCGGATACCTTAAAATTAGCGAATATTTTGGTCCTAATTATAAAGTTCGCATTTTACTAGATGGAAAAAATGTCACCGTGCGCCTCTTTTGTATGGATCCCAGCCATGATTTAGCCGAGACCCTCAACTTAGGTGGTGGAGCCGTCTTATTTTCAGCCACCCTCTCACCCATGGACTACTACGCTAAGGTTTTAGGTGACGAACCCGACAGTCTAAAGTACGAACTACCGTCCCCCTTTCCCCCTGAAAACCAGTCCATTATTGTGACTTCATACATTAATACTACGTTCCGAAACCGAGACCAAAGCATCGCCAAAATTGTCGCTACCATTAATCAAATGGTGACTGCCAAGAAGGGTAACTATCTCATTTTTGCCCCATCTGGATTATACCTTGAGAAAATCTACGCTGAATTTACCAAACAACATCCAACCATTCACACCATCAAACAAGAGTCAGGGATGGACGATCAAGCCCGCTCTCGCTTCATTCACCAGTTCGATCATCCCGATGATCAACCGACGGTGGGTTTTGCCCTTTTGGGTGGTATTTTTTCGGAGGGGATTGACCTTGTCGGGGATAAGTTAATCGGCGTTGGAATCGTCGGGGTTGGACTTCCAGGACTTAACTCGGAGACCAACCTCATTCGGGACTACTTTGACGCCGAGAACGGTCACGGGTTTGAATATGCCTATCAACTTCCTGGATTAAACCACGTTTTTCAAGCAGCTGGGCGCCTAATCCGTGGGAAACATGATCAAGGTGTTATTGTAATGATGGATCAAAGATTTACCCAAAAAAGATACACGAATCTTTACCCACCGCAATGGAAAAATTATCACATTGCCCATAATCCACGTGAATTAGAAAATGATCTCCACCAATTCTGGAACCATTTGAAGGGAGAAAGTCATGACTAAATTTGAAAGTTACCACCCTATTTTTACTGCTCATCTTGAGCTAGATTGGTTAACCACTACTAGTTTGGGGCAAATTACTCAATTATTAAACGGTCGTACCATTGCCAACGTACGTCTTGACGGTGAGTACGATGCATCAAGGACTGCTGACCTTGTAAACGATGACATGCGCCAAATCATGCAATCCCAAGCTTTGATTTGGGCAGTCAAGGACAAGCAAACCCAAGTCTTATTGGGAATTTTTGCTATCACCAACCTAGCCAATAATGAACCCCAATTTAACTTTATCTTTGAAGTTGGGATTGCTCCAGATTTTATCAGCGAATTATTTGACCATATGATACAATTTACTTTTAAAGAATTAAAACAATCTAGTATTTCTCTCTTATTAAATAACAACCAACATAATCTTATGAGTATAATAAAAACTTTAGGATTCTCCCAAATCGCTAAATCAGCTAAATCCTCTAGATTTCAATTATTTCAGTAATTTCAGTTGAATTGTGTTCCATAAGCTACTAGAATGATTATTGAAATAAAAGAGTAACATTATAATGTATGGGAGTGCATATTTATGAATGATAGAGAGAAGAAAGAAGCTTATGGGAAAGCTATGGACATTTTGAAAAGCAATAATGTTCGTATTACCCCACAACGTCAAATTATTTTGAAGTACCTAATTGATCACAACAACCATCCTTCAGTTGAGACGATCTTCCATTTCTTGGAAGAAACGTTCCCCAACCTTAGTATGGCAACCGTTTACAATAACCTGTACTTATTTAAAAAGCTTAGGATTGTGATTGAATTACCAAACCCAGATGGCGGATATCGTTATGACTTTTACAGTCATCCCCATTTCCACGCCATTTGTGACACTTGTGGTAAGATTATTGATATCGATGATCCTAAATTCAAGAAGATCGACGAAGAACTCCAAGACGCCACTAAGAAAGTTGGATTTGATCCATCAGTCTCAAACGTCGAAGTTCACGGCACTTGTAAAGAATGCCAGGCTAAAAAGAACGCTCAAGAACCTAAGCAAGATCAGGGTAAGAGTAGTAACAAAAGAGTAGTCGAAATGCCGAAAGCATCACTAAAAAACTAATTTTATTTCAGAATTAAGCATCATGACGTTTGTCATGGTGCTTTTTTTGTGCATAATTTATCATTCATGTTTACTAGATCAAGAGATTGCGGTAAAATAGTAGTTGAGCTAGATTATAATCATTATAAACTGGAGGGGTTGATTATGGCAAAAAAGAAAACATCACTTGCGCAAAAAATCAACGTTTTGCGGGCAAGTGTCATGGGTGCTAATGACGGTATCCTATCAGTCGCAGGGATTGTCCTAGGTGTCGCTGGAGCGTCAACCAGTAACTGGGCAATCCTGATTTCTGGTTTGGCTGGAATGCTAGCCGGAACGGTTTCAATGACAATGGGAGAATACGTTTCAGTCAACACCCAAAAGGATTCACAACGACAGGCCATCGATTTTGTAAAACGCGGTCTTGCCAACGATTACGATGGTGAATTTAACTTTGTGAAAAATAAATACCTCAAAACAGGAATGGCTCCTGAATTGGCAGAAAAAGCCACTTCCGAAATGATGCAAGAAGATGCGTTAACGACAGTCGTGCGGGAAAAATACTCGTTTGATAGAAAAGATTTTACCAGTCCGTACGCTGCCGCAATTGCTTCCATGATTTCGTTTCCCACAGGATCAATTCTGCCCCTAGTCACCATCTTTGTCGCCCCAGCTCAGTACCGGGTTCTTGGAACTTATCTTGCCATCATCTTGGCACTTTCAATTACCGGATACGTAGCTGCCGTTCTAGGAAATGCTAATCGGACTAAGTCACTAATACGAAATGTCATCTCTGGATTAGTCACCATGACCGTCGCATACCTTGTTGGTCGTTTAGTCGGGTTAGTATTTTAAGGAGGAACGCTAGATGAGTTTTCATTTTAAGAAAGATCACAAAGATAACAATGACAACACCATGGACGAAAAACTGAATAACCTACGAGCCGGAGTCCTTGGGTCAAACGACGGGATTTTGACCGTCGTGGGTGTCCTCTTCTCAGTGGCGGTTGCCACTACTAATCCTCTCACCATTTTCATTGCCGGATTATCCGACTTACTTGCCTGTGCTTTTTCGATGGCCGGTGGGGAGTATGCTTCTGTTAGTTCTCAGCGTGATACCGAGCAAGCGGCCGTCAAAACCGAAAGTAAGTTACTTAAAACCAACTTTAATGAAGAACTTCAAAGTGTAATCGAATTTTATGTGGGCCGAGGAGTTAGTCAAAAAACGGCCACCGCAATTGCTAAGGACCTTCTTTCAAAGAAACCCTTAGAGACCGTCGTAAGTGTGAAATATGACCTTCAATTAGGAAAGTATTTGAGTCCCTGGAGTGCGGCCCTATCTTCTCTATGCTCGGCCTCTCTTGGTGGGATCCTTCCTTTATTAGCAATGACCCTCCTCCCGGTTGGTCTTCAGTGGCCTGGAACCATTATTGCCGTCATCATCGCCGTTGCCATCACTGGATTTCTAAGTGCAGAACTCGGAAACGGCTTGGTCAAGATCGCCGTGGTTCGAAACGTCATCGTTGGAATCATCACCATGATTATCCATTATGGGATCGGACAATTCTTCTAACATAATTCTCAACCTTTAACATTAATTTTTAGATAAAATTACATTACGGTAAACCTATATCAGAGTAGGAGTATAGAGGCTACAAAAACCGACGTGCCGCTATTTCCAAATGATAGATAATTTGACATATACCTTCCAAATTGTTAAGTTGGTTAACGTAGATATTTTTATTTTTAATGAAGATGTTAATCGAAAGGAGGAGTTCTGTGACTCAAAATAATAATGAAAAAATCAAAGTAGATCACATTACAAAGATCTTTGGTCCTCATGTTAGAAAAGCACAAGAACTTTTATCTAAGGGAGAAGACAAGGCCCACATTCTTGATGAGACCGGTAGCACCGTTGGTGTTGATAACGCGACCTTCTCAATCAAAAATAACGAGATTTTCGTTATCATGGGACTATCTGGTTCAGGTAAGTCAACCATGTTACGGATGTTTAATCGTTTAATCGATCCAACATCTGGTGCCATCTATTTGGATGGAAAAGATATCATGAAGTTTGACAAGAAACAATTACTTGATCTTCGTCGAAAGAAAATGAGCATGGTCTTTCAAGGCTTTGGATTACTTCCTAACCGTACGATCCTTGAAAACGCTGCCTTCGGGCTTGAAGTTCAAGACGTTAAGAAGGAAGAACGTGACAAGAAGGCTCATGAATCACTTGAAATGGTCGGCCTTCACGGATATGACGACAGTTATCCAGGGGAACTATCTGGTGGGATGCAACAACGTGTTGGTTTGGCTCGTGCCATTACCAACGATCCAGATATTCTCCTGATGGATGAGGCCTTCTCAGCCCTTGATCCACTAAATCGTCGTGAAATGCAGAATGAGTTATTGGAACTGCAACGAAAACTTCACAAAACCATTATCTTCATTAGTCATGATTTAAATGAAGCACTACGAGTCGGTGACCGAATCATGATGATGCATGATGGTGACGTCATTCAGGTTGATACTCCTGAAGACTTACTTGATCATCCTAAAAATGAATACGTTAAGAAATTTATCGAAAACGTTGATCGTTCTAAGATTCTGACTGCTTCCAATGTAATGGTTAAACCAAACACCGTTAACATTGATAAGGATGGTCCTAAGTTGGCCCTTCGTCGTATGAAAGAAGATCAGATTTCAAGTATCTTCGTGGTTGATTCCGACAATCATTTTGTGGGAATTGTCGATGCTGATGATGCTAACGAAATGATTGATAAGAACGAAAAAGACCTTCATACTGCACTTAAGACTGACGTGCCAACAACTGCTCCAAACACCCCAATTGGCGAATTGTTCAATGCAATTTCTAAATCGCCAATTCCATACGCAGTCGTTGATGACGAAAAGCACTTACAGGGAATTATTCTTCGAAGTGCCGTTCTTGATGCCATGGCAACGAAAGGAGCAGATGACTAATGAATAGTTTATTATCAATTGCTAGCATTGGTGCAATTCCAATCGCTAAATGGGTGAATGCCTTTTTTGCTTGGCTAACTGGATTTGCTGGCTTTTTTAATGCCATTACACTGTTCTTGAATACCGTTATGAATGGTATTCAATGGGTCTTTGACATTATTCCAATCTGGTTATTCATTGTGATTATCCTGCTTGGAACTTGGTTCTTATTCAGAAAAACTAAGCACTGGGGCTTCATGCTCTTTGAATTATTAGGATTTCTATTAATTTGGAACCAGGGTTACTGGCGTGAAATGACTCAGACTCTGGATCTGGTTCTTACAACCTGTCTTTTAATTATCATCATTGGGGTTCCACTTGGAACTTGGATGGCTAAGAGTAAGATTGTACAAACCATCGTTAGTCCAATCATGTCATTTCTACAAACGATGCCAGCCTTCGTTTACTTGATCCCTGCCGTTGCTTTGTTTGGAATCGGTCAAGTTCCTGGTGTGTTTGCATCAGTAATCTTCTCAATTCCACCAATCGTCAACATGACTAACCTTGGAATTAGACAAGTACCTAGTGAATACCTTGAAGTTTCAGAATCATTCGGTTGTACCGCATGGCAAAAACTTTTCAAAGTTCAATTCCCATTGGCTAAACCAACCGTTATGTCTGGAATTAACCAGGGAATCATGCTTGCCCTTTCAATGGTTGTTATTGCTTCAATGATTGGAACGATGGGACTTGGAGAAGCTGTTTACTTCGCCGTTGGTAGAAATGACGTTGGTACTGGTTTTGCAGCTGGTATCGCAATCGTTATTTTGGCAATTGTCCTTGATAAAATCAGTAAAGGCCTTGGTGGTGCCAATAAAACTGATGCAGGATCTAACGAATAATGAATAAGAAATTTACTAAATGGATTCTCGGAATCACTTCTGCGTTACTTCTAGCGGTGACCTTAACCGCATGTAGTGTAAATCCACCAAAGTACAATCCCAACGCAAAAGTTGGACCACAAGTTAACTACACAATAACTGGAATTGATTCCGGAGCTGGAATCATGTCATCCACTACTAAAGCAATTAATACCTACGGACTAAAGAAAGAAAAGTGGCAACTTCAGGCTAGTTCTACTGCTGCCATGCTTTCATCCTTAGACAAAGCCCTAAAGTATAAACAACCAATCGTTATTACTGGTTGGACACCTCATTGGATGTTTCAAAAGTATCCAATCAAATTCTTGAAGGACCCAAAGAATGCTTATGGAAAGGGCGAACACATTCAAACCATTATCCATAAGGGATTTGAAAAGAAAGATCCTGGTGCAACTAAGTTACTCAAACAGTTCCATTGGAATGATGAACTGATGAGTGAAGTGATGTTCAAGATTGACAAGGGTGAAAATGCTGAAAAAGCTTCCAAGGAATTTATTGCTAAACATCCTGAACTAGTTAAACAATGGCTCAATGGTGTTCCTGAAGGACACGGTCAACCCGTTAAACTTGTCCTAGTTTCATGGGACTCGGAATTATCATCTTCTAACGTGGTTGCCCAGTTACTTCGAATGAAGGGTTACAAACCAACCCTTTCAGCAATGGAAGCTCAACCAATGTGGACCTCCCTTTCAACGGGATCCGCTGATGCTTCAACTGCTGGTTGGTTGCCAACTACAATGGCTCCAATGTACAAGAAGTACAAGAACAACGTTGAAATCATTGGTACTAGTATCGACAAGGCAAAGGTTGGACTAGCCGTTCCGAAGTACATGAAGAACGTTAACTCAATTGAAGACCTTAAAAAATAAATAATCAGTAAAATTAAGTCCCGTGAATGTCGTTCATGGGACTTTTTTGATACCATTTAGTTATGATAAAAGTTTCGAAAGGACAATGACTATGACAAAGAAAGATTTTCCAATTAACAAACCCGAACTAAAAGATGACTTTTATGATGCCATCAATGGTTCGTGGATTAAACAAGCTACGATTCCATCCGATCACTCTTCAACTGGTGGATTCATGGATCTAGTTGATGATATCGATAAAACCCTGATGAAGGATTCAGCAGAACTTCAGAGTGGCAAGCTAAACGCAACCTCTCCTGAATTAGAGGAATACAAAAAGTTCTACAATATGACCACCAATTTTAAAAAGCGTGACGAGGATGGAGTGAAACCCTTAAAACCAGTCCTTGATCGTATTACCAATCTTGATAACTACGATGATCTAAACGACCAACTTTCCGACTGGATTCTTTCTGGTCTCCCTACCCCATTTTCACTTGGCCTTGATCCTGACATGAAGAACGCTAAGGTCAACGCTCTCTTTGCGAGCGGTCCTTCCCTATTCATGCCCGACAAAACTTACTATGAAAAGGACAATGAGGCCGCTAAGACCTTAATGCCAATCTTCATTAAAATGACCACCAAATTATTCGAAATGGCCGGATACAGTGAAGAAGATAGCAAAAACATCGTTGAAAATGCGGTTGAATTTGATCGTTTAATTGCCCCTAACGTTAAGTCAGCCGAGGAAGCTGCGGATTACAGTAAGATGTATAATCCTGAAAGTCCTGATCAACTGGCCAAATCAACCAACGTATTAAACCTAAAGGAAGCCATTAACCAACTCGTTGGTGCCCTTCCTGAAAAGATAATTGTGACCGAACCTCAATTCTTTGAAAATCTGTCTGAACTTCTTACCTCATCACACTTTAAACTCATGAAGGATTGGATGCTTGTTAAGACCCTTAACGGCTACAGTGGAGCCCTTTCGGATGAATTTAGAGTAACTGGTGGAACGTACAGTCGAGCCCTTTCTGGTAAGAAAGAGGCCACTAATAAGAAAAAAGCGGCCTACTACCTTGCTTCTGGTACTTTCGACCAGGTCATCGGTGACTACTACGGGAAGAAGTACTTTGGTGAAAAAGCAAAGGATGACGTTCATCAAATGGTTAACAACATGATTAACGTCTACAAGAATCGCCTTACTAACAATGATTGGTTAAGTGAGGACACTAAGAAAATGGCCATCAAAAAACTTTCAACCCTTGGCGTTCAGGTCGGATATCCTGATGAACTCGATCCTTTGTACAAGAAGTTCCACGTAACGGAGGAAAAAGATGGTGGTACAGTTTTAAGTAATCTCCTCGACTTTGAAAAGATTGCTAACCAGTATGAGTTCTCCAAGTGGAATAAACCAGTTGAAAGAGAACGCTGGGAAATGAGTGCCAACACCGTGAACGCTTATTACCATCCCTTTAAGAATATCATTGTCTTTCCAGCTGCCATCCTACAAGCACCATTCTACAGTCTTGATCAACCCGAGAGTGCCAATTATGGTGGAATCGGTGCTGTGATGGCACACGAAATCTCACATGCTTTTGATAACAACGGTTCTTTGTTCGATCAGTATGGTAATCTTAACAACTGGTGGACCAAATCGGACCACGAACACTTTGCTAAATTAGCTCAAAAGATGATTGATGAATTCAACGGTATTCCATTTGCTGGCGGAAAAGTTAACGGAAAATTGACGGTTTCCGAAAATATTGCTGATGCTGGTGGACTCAGTTGTGCTGAGGAAGCAGCTAAAAATGACACCGATCCCGATTTATATCAATTCTTTACTAACTGGGGTCGAATCTGGCGCATGAAAGCCACTCCAGAATACCAAAACCTGCTACTATCAATTGACGTTCACGCTCCCTCCCCACTTCGAGCATCCGTTCAGGTCAAAAATCTGGATGACTTTTACACGACCTTTGACGTAACATCTGAAGATAAGATGTACTTAAAACCTGATAAACGGGTTCAGATCTGGTAGGATGTAAGTGGAAAACAGAATAGATTGGAGCGAATAATATGAAACTTACTGATTATATCGATAAACAAATTCAATTCTTAGATCAACAATTACAAGACGCCAAGGACAAGAGTGAGGTCAAAGGCCAATACCTCATTGAGTCCAAGATTAACGAACTGCAGGCATTGAGCCGTGCCGTTGAAAAAGGTGTCGTTAATCAACTTTAATTAGAAACGTAAAAAGCGGAAGCACTTCAATGAAGTGCTTCCGCTTTTTTATCTTTTATTATTCAGCGAACAAGAATCGTTCGATAATTCGTGAAGCCATCTGATTACTCAACAGCTTACTATGACGTCCAGACTTTCCACTAACCTTAATTTCTTGATAATCAGATCCTGGAACCAACTTCTTGAGTTCTCTAGCCGACGACGTTGTAACCCGTCCATCCGACTTGTTAGCCCGACTCAACTGGCCATAGACGTTCAGGACACTGACACCCTTAGGAAAGGTCTTCGAACCATCTCGCAGTTCGCTCACCTTTGGATAACGATGATTCATGATATTTTGTTTTGGCATAATTCCCTTGAAGGGGCCACCAATTGAAATGAACTTCGTTAAGCGCATGTGATTAGCTTCCTGTCCGTAAGAAACTGCATTTTGATAAACCGTTAAACTTCCAGAGCCAAAGCCCAGGGCATTGTACTGCTGATAACGATACTTACGATTCAAATGAACTAAGATTTCGTTTAACCACTTCGCCTGAACTACTGTAGAAGCAGTATTGTCATTGAAGTTAACCTTAATGATCGGATACTTAGCATGCACGTTTTCATTCGGATGATAATAAATCTTGCCATCTGGATAAACATTAATCTTCATGGCATATTCGCCACCCTCGCGACTAGAAGTAACCGTCAAATGATTGGCAGCCTTAGAAGTTTTGTTTAAGTCAGATACAAATAAAATGGGCGTATGATCATGTTGCTTAACGCCATCAACGTTAATTCCAAATTCAATAAACAAAAAGCCAGCAACCACTACAATGATTCCGATCGCAAATAAAAAAATGTTTTTCTTTGTTGCTTTTTCCAAAAAATCACTCTTCCTTTGTTCTAATAATTTAAGGATACTAGTAATTCAGAGATATTGCATTAAAATTTAACGAATCAAATGTCATTAAGCGAACTCACGTCTTGACATCCGAACGCTTTCTTATATTTCAAAGTTAGATTTCATCCTGCTTTCTTCCAACAAAGAAGAAGTAAATGCAGGCTCCAATAATACCTAATAACAATATTAACATAACGAGCCAAAAGATGCTCTTAGCAACTGTTTTCCTACCTGAGTTAGTCGCCGAAACGGGATTATTAACGGTAAAGTTATGCGTAAAATTCCAAACCTTTGTCGCCTTAAATTGAGGATCATTTGAGGTCATTTTTAGGTGAAGGGTGTATTGACCGTTAGGTAAACTCTTCGTGGGTTTAGGAACCAAGTAATCAAACGAACTATTGGGCGCAATAACGGCATTGGCAGTGGTATGTGAAGCCACCACATTGGAACTATTGATTGGGGTAATATCAGTTCTAATCTTGGTCTTCCCTAACACAGCAGCCTTATCATTAGCTAACTTCACCTTTATGAGGTTCGGATTCCCAGCTGGTAACGTCTTAACGCCATTCATTTTCATGTTAGCGAGTTGCTTCCCCTGTTTTAGTTGGATTCCAACCGAATACGAATACAGGGAATTAACCGGAGAAGACGACTTGTCACCATTATCTTCAACCACGTAAAGTCCACCGAGAATTGTTCCGTTAAACTTCTGAAAGTTCTCGTCGTTTGGAACTTTTAGGTTCAAAGTAACGGTTTGTTTCTGGTGCGGTTGTAAAGAAACTGTTTGATCTGAAGCCTTGTTAAAGGTTACCAGTTGTTCAATCGGAAACTGTAAATGATTGTTGGTTGCCTGAGCCTTATTGGCATAACTAATCGTAGGAGCTCCCGAAGTAGTCGCCGGATTGATCCCTAATTTTACTTTTAAGGGAATCTTAGTACTGCGGTTGATCAATTGCACCTTCAGTTGCTGCTTCATGCCTGGAGATGCCTTAATATCAAAATAATTGGCCTCCTTTTGCTGTCCCTTAACTCCGTTTAACTGCGGAAGCACCTCAAGGGGAACCTGATTCTGGGTGTCAGCATGAGTGGTTGGAGTCACCATCACAATCATGAGAACACTAGCAATCACGGTCAACCCGATCATTGCTAATTTTTTGCTTACTTTCATTATCAATCCACCCCAATATTCTAATTAATTACTTATGTACAAAAGACGATAACAATCTTTCAATTATTATCGTCTTTTATGTTGGTTAATTTCCTTCTGAAGGTCCATGTGATAAGTTCCAAGTCAACGTTCCGCTTGCATTTTGTGAATTACCACCTAAACCAGCATTATTATTTTTCAAAACATTTTCATCAAGATTCAACTTAACGTTGGCCAAATTCCAGAACGCTTGATAAGTAGAGTTATCCAAGTCAACGTTTGAACTTGAAACAATCGGAGTGGCTTGTCCGTCAAAGTTAATCGTGTTTCCAAGATTATTTCCGGTTTTATTCCACGTTAGCATACTCTTATCCTGATTGAGCGACAGTTCCTGTAAGAACCCATCTCCTAAAGAGGATCCTCCTAAATCAAGTGAAGCGTTATTCAACAAATTATTCTGAGCTGAACCTGACTGAGCCGTAACTGTAAGACCCCAACCAACATCATTCATTTCGCTTCCAGCGGAGTTAGTAAACTGAGTAAAGATGCCCGGATCGGAACTATTAGGATTATAAGCTAATGAGGTTCCGTCTTGTGAAATGGGAACAGCTACACGCCCATTTGATGAGGTCGAGTTCCTCCCCTCCATGTTAAATTGCATGCTTTGAGGAACCGCATCCAGTCTTAACATTGCCGGTGGATTATTATTTGCTGGGTTATTTTTACCGGATACCTGATCTCCCGCCTTAACGTTATCTGGATAAGTTTGATCGGGATGATTAGGATCAGGAGTTCCTGGTGTTTGTGGTTTGTAAGGATTAATGACTCCTGGTTCACTCACACCATCAACTGATTCTTGGGCATCATTTGTCTGAAACCACGAATCACTATTGGCCCTATCATAATAAGCCGCAAATCCATTAATGGTCTCGTCAGCACTTAGATACTTACCCTTGGGCAAAGTATAATCGAAAGTTCCATCAGAATTAGTGTAAGTCGTATACTGACGTGAACTAATGTTGTCGGGAGCCTTCGGAGTAAAGTATGGATAACCATATACATACCCATCATTAATGCTATCAACGGCATCATCTGGGCTGATGTTGGGATCCCCCGTTAAACTGACGAAAACGCCGCCCATTCCTTTCCCATTATTATCAGTAACTCTTCCTGAAATGGTTCTGGAATACTTTGAATCATGAGCATCATTTAGTGGGTGCGTAAACTCGATGTTTCCCTGAGTGGTCGATGATCCTACCTTTAATCGTGAGTACTGGTAGATATTAAAATTACTACCATTAATTGCGGTTTGTCTTGGATAAGAAAATCCACCGCTAGGAGTCATCCATTGAAATTGAGACGGACCATCATTATTGGCACCATTTAGGTCCCAAGCATTCAGGGGCTCTCCACCAGGAAACATAATTTGTGGACCACTACTTTGCTGACTGCCACTTCCAGAATTTCTAACCTGGAGTAACGGATCATCCAAACTATCGTTTTTATACTGACCATAATTTTGTAAACGAAAATCCCCGTGACCCATGCCACTCAAATCAATGTTTCCCCGTCTGGATTGCATCATGGTTGGAGAATCACTTTGAGCGTCTTTATACATACTAATATTAGGACTATCATCAGGTGAATTGGTTGATTCATTCGTATTCGGTTTGACGGTAATGTCACTGTTAGCCCAAATTGAAGGAGTTCCTGATGATGGACTACCATATCCATTGTTCACAGTATTAACGGTGACCTTGGAACTTCCAATGCTAATCCCTGATGAGGCACTACTAGTATTACGATTGTAAGAAACAATGGCATAGTGTCCCGGACTCATACTAAAGTTGACATTCGAATTGTTACCAATACTAAAATCATCTGGATTGCTTCCTCTACCTAGATCAAAGCCAGTGGTTTGTCCGGAAATGCTGGTATTTCCTCCCCCAGTATTTTGTTTGGCAGCAGAATTCATACTAACGTTAACATTATTGCCAATGGCAATCTGGCCAATACCAAATGGTTGATTAGTATTAGGATTGATAGGGGGATTTTGGATTCGACGATCCCAACGTTCATCTCCCCAATCACCAATTTCGAAGTTTGGAGTAGAACCAGTGTTATTAACAGTGGTTTTCAGGTCAGTGGGATTATTTTTATCGTTACTATCAGCAATCCAAAGGGCACAGCCCTCCATTAGTTGTTGACCACCGTTATCAACGTCGGTATTGGTTCTACCCAAAGCCGTATAATAACTAACTTGATTAAGCCGTTGTTTGCCCTTTAGGATATTGAGTCCACCATAGTTAACAAATGGTTGCGCTCCCGTAAAGGAATAGTTGGTGTACGTTTGAATATCACCGTGAGTACCACCGTTACTATCACAAAACATTCCGTAGTAGTTTCCACTGTACACGTTTAGGTTGTTTACCTGGATATTAGGAAATCTTGATGTTCCATCTGAATAAGAGCCATTATTCCCATGCCAGTCAAAACTATTACCACCTAGATCAACCGTCGGTCCACCGACATGTTGTCCATCTGGGCTATTATTAGAATTAGTTACCTGACCATCCACGACTAAATTACCACTCGGTCGTGGAGCAGCTTGAATCTGGTTATGACCAGTATCAGGAGAAGCAATATCATTTGCGATTAAAATGTGATCGACATTTGAATTTTGAATTGCCGCTACATAACTATCCCAATCGCCAACTGAAATGGTTGATAAGTCAGCCGTTTTAATTTGGGCAGCTGATAATTTCGTGGCTGGAACATACTTTCCACTCTTAAACTCACTTTCGGCATTCTTACTTTCTTGAATTAGTTTAATATTTTTAGTGTCGTTAGGATCTTTTTTGGTCTTAGCTTCATTGGCAGAGGTCTTGGTCTTCTGAACGTCTTGAGCGGCCTGCTTGCTTGATTCTTCACTACTCTTATTATCTGAGCTTGTTTTTGCCGACGAGCTACTAGAAGATTGGCTTGAAGAGCTACTTTGAGTGCTACTAGAAGAGGCTTGGCTCTGACTGGCACTAGCTGATGACGAACTTGAAGCTTTAGCCTCCGTTTTGACATTATTTCCAGCTTTTGCTGAGACAGGATTATTTGAACTAGAGGTGTACATAAACAAGACGGCACATGCAACCACGAATAATGCCGCAATTCCGCTTAAAGTTATTAATTGATTCCGATTTTTCTTTTTCATTGTTCAGTCTCCTCCTCAGCATAGATTTAAAGCTTATTTTTGCGATGATTCCGGATAATCAAAAACGTCAAACCCGCAATGATGATCAACATGATCATTACGATTCCTACAAAGATCATGACCGTCTGATATGAAAATGTTCTCACGTAATCCACTGGGTTGATGGTAAATTCCCTTCGTAATTCCACGTTACTAGGCGTTTCATCAACTGGATCTTTTCCATTTAGATTAATTGTTGCGATGTATTTCCCTGGCAGCAACTGCTTATTTAATGGTTGCTTAACCGTAAATTGACTATTCGGGGCAATCTGGCCTCGTTTGATACTAGTTCTAGTGATTGTTTGATTCAATGTCGTATTTTTTAAACTAACATTAGCCTCCACATTATTTAACATCGCTGGTTTGGGATTAGCTAATCCAAACATTAGCATTGAATGCTGGATCGCTGGCCTCTTCAAATTAGCACTCGTCTTTTCAACTTCGCCAGTTGGAATCTTTCCTTTTTTTACCTGAATTGGAATGGTGTAAGAAAATTGATTATTAATCTCACCTTTAACGGTCGGGGCATCTTGGGTAAAAGTCACCGCCCCCAAAATTTCACCGTTAAAATTTTTAAACCGATCATTATTTAGGTTAAGCGACATCTTAATGTTGCGCGTTTGACCGGGATTTAGTTGAAAATTGCGATCAGACCCGTTAGCAAATGTAACCAACTTTCGCATGTTAAACGGGAGTTTTTCAAATTTACTCTGATCATTATCATAAAACAACGCTAATTTTGATGAAGTAGAAGCCGCGTCAACCCGAGTACTTACCTGACAAGAATTGGTTTTACTCATGTTTGTTACTGAAATTGCAATCGGAAAATCACGGGCCTGATTGGCCTGAATCTGGTAATATGCTTTTTGCTTTGATATGTGGCTACTATCGTCAATCCTTACGCTTAACGGAACCGTACTACTCAAGTTAGCAGCTGAGACCGTGAAACAGCTTAAAGTCCCCATCACAGATAGTGTAAATAATGTAACTAATAATGACTTCAGTAGTTTCTTCATAATCCGTGTCCTTAACTATTAATTGTTAACCTGAGGTGAATAGTTCCAATCAATCGTTCCATTATATTCGGTATTCTGAGACGGCATCTTAGCTTGTCCAGTAAAACTATTACTATCAAATGGAACCTCAAGCCGCATATTATCTAATGTCCAGGCTAACTCATAGACCCCAAAAGAACCAACTGGGGCAGAAGATTGATCAGCTGGACCATTGTCGGTATTAGAAAGCATCACTGGCGCATCAGCATCAGTGGTAATTGTAGTAGTTCCAATGTTGTCTGGTGAGGCTGGACTAGAAATATTATTATAGATTACATCCCCGATATTGTATTGAAACAACTGGGTGTTAGAAAGTTTAATGAATGCTCCTGGTAGTGCTCCACCCTGATCGTTAGTAAATCCATTTCCGTTTTGGTCAGGTCGTAAAGTCGCTTTTAAAGCCATGGGACCCGTCCCACCAAAATCATGGACTTGGGCAAACACAAAATTATTCTGATTCCCATCTTTCGATACGCTGGTTCCGTCCGCCGTAAGTGGACTATCAGCAAAGTTGGGATCACGTAACGATTGAAACGTTAATTCTTTAGGCACGTAATCTAGCGCAGTCGGATCGTTATTTTCTCCTGCCGCACCATTATCACCAATATTAGAATTGTCATTGGGGGTAAACGGATTAATAATGGGAACGTTTAGTCTTCCCTGAACGTTTAGACCAATATGGGTATCGTTGTTTTGTGAATAATTAATTAAACCATCAGCCCTTGGAGCTAAAGAAAGTGAGCATACCACTACAAAAAGACTACATAGCAATATACTCACGTACTTCATTCTTTTTAGCAATATCCTCACCTCTCCTACCCTAACAAATAAAAAGAGCACTCAACTTGTTAATTAATTTCCCAATCCAACATTCTTTGATACAAAAATTAGTTAACTTTTGAATTCAGATTTCACATTTTCTAAGAATAATTTAAAAATTACGATATGTATATGTTTAACAATCTTAGTGAACTGAAAAACACAAAGCCTAGTCTCATCGAAATCTTGTGTTAAATTGAATTACACAAAATCCGCATAATATTATAATAATAATAACATAATATTGATACTTATTAATAGTGAAAAGTCTTCCTATAATCGTTTTCAGTAACTAATCCATTACTTAATTCATTGATATTGTAACATGATACCATGCAATTTATAAATTTTGGAAAATATTTCTAAGATGGGTTTTCACAAAGATGAGTCAATTAATTTAAGATTAGAAATAAGAGGTCAAATAGTGATATATTAGAGGCGTGAGAAATCTATTAAAAAAGTTGGTAATTTAAAATCATTTTTAATCTTTAATAATATAGTAGAAAAACAAATTACCACAGTAATAAAAAGGAGATATTTACTTGATTACTTTAAAATCAGACCGTGAAATTGAAAAAATGGCAGAATCTGGTGCCGTACTTGCTGGAGTCCACAACGGACTTAAAAAAATTATTAAACCAGGAATCGATACCTGGGAAATCGAAGAATTCGCTGACAAGTACATTACCGACCATGGTGCCACTCCCTCCGAAAAGGGATTTGATGGCTATAATTATGGAACCTGCATTTCCATCAATAACGAGGTTGCCCATGGGATTCCACGTCGTGGTCTGAAACTGAAGAACGGTGACATCGTTAAAGTTGACATGTGTGTGAACAAAGATGGCTTTGAGAGTGACTCTTGCTGGTCATACGCTGTTGGAGACGTTTCTCCAAAGATTAAAAAGTTAATGGAAGTAACCCGCAAGGGTCTCTACCTTGGTATTGATCAAGCTCAAGTTGGCAATCGAATTGGTGACATTGGTGCTGCCATCCAACACTATGTTGAAGACGAAAATCACATGGGTGATGTTCGAGAATTAATCGGTCATGGGATTCAACCTTCAATTCACGAAGATCCAGCTGTTCCAGCTTACGGAGTTGCAGGTCATGGAATGCGTCTTCGTCCCGGAATGACCATTACGATTGAACCAATGGTCAACCTAGGAACTTGGAAAATTAAGGATGACTACGATAAGAAGGATGACTGGACTTACTATGTCAGCCAAGATGGTTCTTATTCAGCTCAATACGAACACACTCTAGCAATCACAGAAGATGGTCCTAAGATCTTAACCTCTCAAGATCACGTTGCAGACGCCAAGTACATGTTTAAAAAATAATAATTCACAAAAAGGGTACGAAATTGTTAAGAATTTCGTACCCTTTTCCTTTTGATTCTTCCTGATGTTCATTTATGCTAGTATAAATTTGACTAAAATAAGTCACAAAGGTGGGATATCATGAAACAACTTTCAAAAATTACCGGAATCATTATGGCACTCGTCATTTCACTCGTTGCCCTTAGTTCACTACCCGGTTCAAATGCCAAAGCGGACCAAAACATCGACCCTAACATTGGTTTTCGTTATGAACAGCCCACCGCCAAATATTATATTCGCAAAGGGACACCCCAAAGTTATCGTATTATTATCAATCAAGCCATCACTAATTGGAACAAAACCCACGCCTTTAACTGGGTTCGTTCCAAGACCAAGGTTCCAACTACGATTGGCATCACTAACAGTAACCAGGGATTTTGGAAGGGTAACCATTACGCCGGTGTCACCCTTAATCTAACTAAAACCAAAAATGTTAATGATCATACTTTTCAAACTGGAGCCAAAATCACTTTGAATCCCAGGGTCATGGCTAACATGCGTTACACTTATGACCAACAATTACTTACCGTTGAACACGAATTGGGCCACGCCATGGGACTAAAACACAATCACGAAAAAGATAGTATCATGTACCCTAATGATACCTACTACAATTCACTCAATCCCAATCAAATTGGACCAAGTGATATTAGCGGTGTTCAGGCTTTATATAACGAAAAATAAGCAAGTTTAAGGGGATACTACTCATAAAGTAGCATCCCCTTTTTATTTCCATCCGTAAGTTTTTAAATCCATCTCACGTTTGGGTAGCTTGGATACGTAAGGATTTCCCTTTACGTAGAATCGATACGGTTTGTCAGTCCAGGTTCCACGATCACTCACACCAATCCGCCCTGACTCCACAATCTTCTTTGGAAATTTCACGTTATCAACGTCAAGATCAAGGGCAGTATCACCTAACTCAATTAGGTTCATTTCCTTATCATAGATTCCAAGGGCATCCATTAGCTTTCCCGGTCCGTTGGTTAACTCAAAGCCGGATTTTGGACGATTAGCTTTCATTAA
The DNA here is from genome assembly GCF_000814735.1 of Fructilactobacillus fructivorans. Classification (NCBI taxonomy): domain Bacteria; kingdom Bacillati; phylum Bacillota; class Bacilli; order Lactobacillales; family Lactobacillaceae; genus Fructilactobacillus; species Fructilactobacillus fructivorans. The sequence goes on along the minus strand of NZ_JOJZ01000013.1, from coordinate 22,299 downwards.
ATCAATTCCTTGATATGGTTCAATTCCACGAATCAAAATTCCCTCGGGAACGTCCTTGGCTTGAGCAGCCACATCTAAACAAAGGCGACCATGAATCGAATAGATGTAGATTGTACCTGGAACTCCATACAAAGCTTCATTAGATGGAGTTCGTTTCCCTTGGTAAGCATGAGCCGCTGAATCTTTTTGCCCTAAATAAGCCTCTGCTTCGGTAATGTAGCCACTCATTAAACCCTTGGGTGAATGATAAACAAGTAACGTTCCAAGCATCCTCTTGGTGATCTCATCGGTGGTACCCTCATTAAAAAATCTTCTTAATTTATCTGACAAAATCCATCCCTACCTACTTAAAGATTTAAAAACTAACGAATGATAATCGTTGAAATCTTAGACTTCTTAACTAACTTAACACTTATACTCCGATTACCGTGTTCACCGGTAGCATCAGCTCCACAGATGAGCAAATCAGCCTGAAACTTAGGTGCGATTGAGTCCAAAATCTCATCATCAATACTTCCACCAACCGAAATAATTGGTGTAACATCTTCAACTCCAGCATTTGAAGCGCAATCAGCATAGCCACCAACTACTTCTCGTAGTTGGTCACGTTTAGCTTCGATTTTACTTGGTGTTAAAGAATCATAAATATTAATATCATTATTTTCTAACACCGAGCAAATTCCAAGTGATGCTTTAAACTTAATGGCCATTGTTACCGCATAACGGAAAGCACGTTGAGTTGACTTACTGTCATCAGGGTCAACGGTCAATAAAATTCTTTGAAACGTTAATGGCTCAAATTTTTCCATTTTTTTCATCCCCTTTCAGTAATATCATATCATTAATTTTAAAATTTTCGACAAAAAAATAATCAGTAGAAAACTACTGATTATTACTAATTATTTATTCTTTATTAGGATCAGGAAGTGAGGCCTCATGATCGTTACCCTGAGCATCTTTAATACTCTTGACCATTTTCTTAGCGTGAATTCGACGCATCTTTTCTTTCTTCTTCTTAATTCGTAAATCATCCATCGCTTTGTTCTTAAGGACGATTCCCTCATCATTCTTCACCATGTGATAAATCGATATCAAGATCATGATACATACAAACATTAGTGGGAATCCCGCGATCGCACAGAAGGTCTGAATGGTGCTAAACCCTCCAACGACAACAAGTCCGAAGGAGAACAACACGAAGACAACCACCCAGGTCATTCGGTTAAACTGAGTTGGCTCTTGGCCTTCTTTGAGTCTTAGACTCGTAAACGATGAAACGATAAAGGCCGACGATGAAATTGTCGTAGCAAGAAAAATAAAACAAGAAATACAGTAAACCGCGAACACGATCGCCTTAAACGGCAGATTAGACAAGACAGCAGTAATTACTGCGGCCTGTCCCTGTGTATTCAAGATATGAACCAAGTTAATCTGACCGGTTTTTTGAAGCCACAATGAATATCCACCAAGAATAGCATAAAAACTCAAGCAACCAACCGAACCATATCCAAGCATTCCAATCAGCGTCGAACGAATCGTGCGTCCCTTTGAAATACGTGCAATAAACAATCCCATGACTGGCATGTATGATAACCACCAACCCCAGTAAAAGATCGTTTCTTGTTTAGCAACATCTGCCGGACCATTGGGAATGGTGTTCGTCGACATGGCAACGAACTTATCAGCTAGTAGTCCCAAACTATTTGTCTCTGAACTTAAAATGTAAATCGTTGGACCAACTAACAAGACAAACGCCAAGAAGATAATGGCGGTCCAAATGTGGGCATCACTCAATCGGTCAATCCCACCGTTAAGCCCCTTGTACACGGTCCATGCAAAGATGACAAAGAGAACACCGAAGAGCGCAATCTTCAGAATCAGATTATCAGGAATTCCCAACAAGCGACTCAAGACGTTAGAAATGATTGGAATCTCCATTCCGACGGAAGATCCAACTCCACCCATGATTCCAAAGACAACCAGAAAGTCAACTAATTGTCTGAGGTAGTATTTCCACTTGGCTTCTCCTTGAATGAAATCAATCGCAGAACTTAGACGCTGAACCTTCCCGTGCTTAACGAACAAGATGTACGCAATTGCAATGGTGGCCGGGGCAAACATCATCCATGCCATTGGTCCCCAATTAAATTGACCAAACATATGAGCGTAGTTATACGCACTTTCAGAAAATGGTTTTGCGCCAAATGGTGGATGCTGGAGATACCTTAACGGATCAACCATACTTAACATCAAAATACTAGCATCAATTGCGGTCGCAAACACCATGCTTCCCCATTGAAGGTCACTGTATTCTGGCTTCGAGTGTGGTTCTCCCAATCTGATGGCACCATATTTTGAAAAGATTAGCCACATAAAAAATAAGAAATTAATTATGTAAACAACCATGTAGGCCCAACCCATTTGATTAGTAATCCAATTTAAAGCCAGAGCTAAAATCCCCTGTAATTTTGAACCACCAACGATCAAAATGATCGATCCCACTCCAAAGATTAACAGCGTGGGAATAAAGACGAATTTATCAATATTAAATTTTTTAAAAATAAAGAAATCCCTCCAAATACTTTTTCACAATAAAAAACGCTATGCATGGTGCTCATAGAGACACTTGCATAGCGTTGTAACGGTCACACAAATGATAATTACTTATCTTTCATTATCATTATACACAACTAAGATAATAAGTAAAATTCGTTAATTATTATCAATCTTTTTTAATACTTTTGCAGGATTACCTACCAGGACCACATCGTCGCCAAATGACTTGGTGACAACGGATCCAGCTCCTACGACCACATTATTTCCGAGGGTCACCCCCGGAACAATTGTGACATGACCACCAAACCAAGCATTATCACCGATGGTAATTGGGGCAGCCATTTCAACGTCTGCCACCCGTTCCTTTGCATTTAGGGGATGAACGTTGGTATATAGTCCACAATTAGGACCTATGTAACAGTTTTTACCAAACGTAATTGGAGCGGTGTCCAAAAGGGTTAACCCATAATTAGCGTAAAAATTATCACCAATATAAATGTTAAAACCATAATCAAACTCAATTCCAGTTTCAACAAAGAACTTCGGGCCACTCTTAGCCAATAAGTCCTGGATTAATCCGTTTCGTTTCTCGTTATCAGGGGTATCATTAGCCTCCTGTAACTGCTTTCGACATAAAATTCGCCGACTAATCAATTCCTTATCAAACTGATTGTACGGTTCACCATTTGTCATCTTTTCTCTCTCACTTGTCATTGAATCACTCCTTTGGGGTTTCATCTTTATTATTAAGCAAATTTACATTTTGTCCATAGTCTGATTCAATTTCTCGTCAACAAAGACGTTTCCCTTGTTAGTGGCGTGACCCTTCGTCCAACCAAACTGGATGTTGGAAAACTGATGTAAAAGTTCGTCAAGCTGTTGCCAAAGCTCCTTATTTTTCAGTTCACCACCACTGCGTTTCCAGCCTCGCTTTTTCCAGCCATCAATCCAATGCTTTGTAATTGCGTTTAAAACGTATCTGGAATCACTGACTACACCAATGCCAGCATGATTTAGTTGGTGCTCAGATAGCCACTGAAGGGCCCTCACGAGTGCCATGATTTCCATCCGATTGTTAGTGACCCCATATTCCCCACCAGAGTCAACGTGTTGACCCGTTGGAGCGTCAATGAGGTACGCCCAGGCTGCTTTATCGTTGGACTTAACGTGACCACCAGCGACATTACCATGATTTCGTGACCCACCATCGGTAAAGACAATAATCTCAGGACGTTGGGTGTGACTCCCCTCTGTTTCTGTGATTGGTGCTTGTTCATTATACAAGTACGCACTTGCTTCCCTTTTGGTTTGAAAGCTTTTATACTGCGCCCCTGAATATCCGTCGATTTGAGCTTTGGCCAAATCCCAGGTCGGGTAAATTCCAGGATGACGCCCTCGTCTGACTGCGTAATACTTCTTTGTCTTTCCCATTTTTACTCCATTCAAATTCTTAATTAATTCTTACATTTAGTCATATCATTTTGCATTTTGTAATATTTATGCGAAAATAATATGTAGGAGGGGATTCATACAATGGCCGATATAGCTGCAAAATTAATTACAGTTGATCAAGCGTTAGCAATGCTCAAAGACCGTCATGCTCAAAAGAATGAACGTTTTCCAAAGTTAATGACTCCCGGTAAATACATTTTACCAGATTACTTTTTAACTAGAAAAAGAGAAGCGTTCAAGATTAGAAAGCATACCTTCTTAAAGCGGCGCTCTCGCTCATACGTTGCTTTCGATTCTGAGAATGGTCAAACGCTTTGGTTGCACAATTTCCCTAGTCTATCAGAAGCATTATTCTGGTTAGATACCGGTCTTAAACCCGCCGATTCTGATTCAGGATCATCATTCAAAGAATGGAAACAGGAGCATGCAAAAGAAATTGAAGGCATGAAAGATCAACTGAGACAAATGTCAAAACCTAAAAAGCGTAAACCTAAAAAAGCTAAAAAAGGTAAGAAGCATTAATTTAAAAACCACAATCCTAATTGTGGTTTTTAAATAGCTGCTGTGGCTGGGCTCGAACCAGCGACATCTTCATTAACAGTGAAGCGTTTCTACCAACTGAACTACACAGCAATAATGAAATACTTAATTTGTTGTTCACAAGTATACACAGGTCTTAATAGTTTGTCTACTAATTTAGCAAATTATTTTGCAAAAAAAGTGGACTCTGCAATTACCCATTGCAGAATCCACTTATGGCGCTATTTTCTCAGTTGTTCATTTGGATAAATAATGACCTTAATTGAATTACTTTTATCGGTTCTGGACTTTTCAAGTGCTGCCTTAGTTTGATCCAATGGATAGAAGTTAGTTAACAAATTATCAACCAGTTTTGTATTCTTAGCTAAAATCTTCAAACCAGTTTGATAATTATTACAGTATCTAAAGATCCCCATGATCGTAGTTTCATGATCGGTCATAAACGGAACGTCCAGTGGAGTTTGGTCAGTCGTTGGAACTCCAATGTAAGCAACCTTTCCGCCCCGTTTTAGGGCATGCAGGGAAGTTTGTTCACCAGGAACCGTTCCAGAAGCTTCAATGGCATAGTCAACTCCAACCCCGTTGGTAAGGGTTTTAACGGTATCAAGAACATCAGCATTCTTAATGTTAACCGCGTTAGTGGCTCCTAACTTTTTTGCAACGTCCAATCGTGATTGCTCAGCATCACTAACAATGATCTGATCAGCTCCATGGGCTTTAGCGGCCAGAATTGCCAGTAAACCAATGGGACCCATTCCGGAAATCAGAACTGATGAACCAACATCTACACCTAATTTTTGCGTAGCATGAACACCAACTGACAATGGTTCGTTCAAAGTAGCTTCTTCATATGAGACATTTTCAGGAATTGGGTAAACAAAGTCTTGAGGATAAACGATAAATTGAGTTAAATCACCATTAACGGGTGGCGTTGCCATAAACTGCATGTTCGGGCAAAGGTTGTAGTGACCAGTTCGACAAGCTTCACAGTGACCGCATGGAACACCAGGTTCCATGGCAACCCGATCACCACGTTTGAACTTAGTAACTTTATCGCCAACAGCAACAATAACACCGGAACTCTCATGGCCCAAAATCAGTGGTTTCTTAACCACAAAGTTACCAATATGACCCTGGTCATAGTAATGAACATCGGAACCACAAATTCCAACCGCTACCACTTTAATCAAAACGTCAGTTGGACCCATTTCTTTTAGTTTGGTGTCCTTCATGTCAATGTCGAACACTTTCTCTAAGACCGCACTCTTCGTGGTCTTTGGCATATTATTTTTATCATAGTTTGGAATACTTACGTCAGTCATAATTTTAAGTCTCCTCTACATAATCGTTGATTCATGAAAATAACTTTGAGCTAACCGTTACTCGCGCCCATTGGTATCATCCCGTTCCTTCTATTTTTCACCCTCATTATCACATCTTGTGCAATAGTTATCAAAGAAAATGTTCGTAAAAAAATAGACCCTAACGATCGGAAAACCGACCATCAGATGTCTAGTAAAAGTTAATTAGTTAAATTATTTAGCAGGTTTTTGCTTCAAAAATTTTTGTAAATCTGCTACTTCTTTTTGTTTTGCTTTACGTTTTTTAGTGTCGATCGGACGACGACCTTGGACACCATTTGGATGACAAATTCTCATGATGAAAAACTCCTTCCAATTAAGTCTAAACTCTTAAATACATCAGCTCTTAGTATTATAATACATGGAACAGGTAAAAATCAAATTAAAGTGGAAATGGGGACTCAAAAATGACTAAAGATTATCCGCAAGCAGTAACAATTGCCGGCAGTGATAGTGATGGCAGCGCTGGAATTCAGGCAGACTTAGAAACTTTCTTTGCTCGTCGTGTGTACGGTGCTTCAATTATTACAGCATGTGTGTCAGGGAACTCCTATGGAATTCATGATAGTGTCAACATGCCAACTAGTTTTATTGATCAAGAATTCAAAGATCTAGGTGATGACTTTCATATCTTAGCCGCTAAGACTGGGATGCTCTCTGATGCCAACATTATCAATACGGTGGTAAAAGACTATCAGCTATACGACTTTGGTCCACTAGTGGTTGATCCAGTAATTACTACCAAGTTTGGAACCATGTTGCTTGAAGAAGACGCTTTCGATGCCATGAAAAATGAATTAGTACCGATGGCAACCGTTTTAACACCCAACTTCTTTGAAGCACAAAAGCTTACTGGACTCGATGTTGATGATCCTGATTTCATGGCTAAATCAGCTAAAGCCATGCAAGACATGGGCGCTAGCAACGTCATTGTGAAGGGTCGCCATGACGATCCTAGTCAAACAAAGGTTTCTGACTACGTTTTGTTAGAAGATGGTCAGCACTTTAACTTAAATGGCCCTTACTTCACTACCGATCGTAAAAACGGAACTGGTGATACCCTTTCAGCTGGAATCACCGCTGAACTAGCTAAGGGTCACACCGTTGCCGATTCCATTAAGATTGCCAAGCAGTACGTTGACGGTGCAATCGAAGATGAAATCCAGGTTGGCCACAAGTATGGTCCAATTAACCACTGGGCAAGATAATTGACTATAATGGTAAAAGATATGTTTTAAACATTATTATAAGTTCATTTATTTTACCTTATTAGTATAGGAGAATCAGTTTCGACATGCAGTCAAACAATAAAAAAGAATCCATCAAATTATTTCTCGACATGGACAACGTGTTGGTTAACACCATTCCGGTCCTTAATCAAAGAGCAAAATCACTCCCAACGGGAGCACGACCAGATCGGATCCCTGGAATTTTTCGGGACTTAGATCCAACTGAAGATGCCATCGAAAGTGTCAATAAATTAGCTGACTACTATGATCTATACATCTTGACCACTGCTCCCTGGAGTAATCCAAGTGCCTGGCAGGATAAAGTAGCGTGGATTCAGCATTTTTTTGGAGCTGAGAAAAACAGTCCATTTTATAAAAAAATAACAATGACCCACGATAAGGGATTAGTTCACTATGTTGGTGGAATTTTGATCGATGATCGTCCTTATCATGGGGCAAGTTCGTGGAATGATCCCAAGACTAATAGCGTCTGGATTCAGTATGGATTCGACAAACGTCTCACTTGGAAGGATGATCTAGTTCCTTTCTTAATTGACATTGCCCAAAACAGTCAACAAACAAGTGACATAAAAACTGCCGTAAAAAAATCTAATCAGAATCCCAAGTACGTCATTCACGGGAATGTAAGTACGTTTAAAAAGGAAAATTGGGAATAAAGGAGAAGAAAATGATTACAAACAGTACTGAAATGTTAGATAAGGCCCGAAAAGAACACTACGCCGTTCCAGCATTCAACGTTAATAACTTGGAATGGGCTAGAGCCATTCTTGAAGCAGCCGAAGAAGCCAAGTCACCTGTAATTATCCAAGCGACTTCTGGAGCCGCTAACTACATGGGGAGTTTCCGATTAGTTTATGACTTGATTGTGGACATGTACCACGCCTTAAACATCACCGTCCCTGTTTCAATTCATCTTGACCATGGTACCTTTTACGACGCCATTAAGACTTTGGGAATTAAGTTCACTTCCATCATGTTTGATGGCTCTGCTCTTCCCTTGGACGAGAACCTCGACAAGACCAAAACACTTGTTAAATTAGCCCACGCTGAGGATGTTAGTGTCGAAGCTGAAGTTGGCACCATTGGTGGTGAAGAAGATGGTGTGATTGCTGACGGTGAAATTGCCCCCGTCGACTCAGCCGTTAAAATGGCTGAGACTGGAGTCGACATGCTAGCAGTCGGAATCGGTAACATTCACGGAAAATATCCTAAGGACTGGAAGGGCTTAAACTTTGATCACCTAAAAAAAATTGATCAAGCCATCTATAACCAAACCGGTAAACAGTTACCGTTGGTCCTACACGGTGGTTCCGGTATTCCTGATGATCAAATCAGAAAAGCAATCCAACTTGGAATTTCCAAGATCAACGTCAACACGGAGGGTCAACTAGCCTTTCATCAGGCCATGCGAGACTACGTTCACTCTGATAAAGATCTTGAGGGTAAAAACTATGATCCACGGATTTTCTTAAAGGCTGGAACAAACGCACTTAAAGAGATGTGCCTTGATCGAATTAAGGTCTTTGGATCAGAAAATAAAGCTTAATTAAATAAAAATCGTCTTGAAGGTCAACCTTCAAGACGATTTTTTTATCTAATTAACAAAGTACTGACTAAAAAGTTTCTTATAAATTTCAATGAAGTCTAACCACATTTGTAGGGACGCTGATTCATTATTTTGGTGCATCTTCATTGGATTCCCTGGGCCAAACACAGCATAATTAGCACCGTTTAATTTTTGGGATAAAAGCTCAGAGGCGTCGGTTCCACCTGCTGCACTCATTACCGTAATCTGATCCGTTGCAAAGGGATTAAATCCCTGCTTAACCATCATCTCTTGGCCCATCTTGACTTCATCAGAACTGTACTTCATCTTCTTCATGTATGGAGTTGCAATAGCTAAAAGTTCCTTAATCAACTTAGAATCTGGTTTCGCAACCACTGGCGCAATATTCATCAAAATCTCGAGATTAATTTCCCCGTCATGGGTTTGGTTAAAATCATCAACTATCTGGTTAAAGTCATCGATGACCTGCTGATTATCATAGTTTGGCACAATCCGAGTATTAATCGCCGCTTTAGCAGAGCCTGGGATGGCATTAATTTGAATTCCTCCGTTAAATACATCAACAGTATAGGTGGTTTGTCCCAAAACCTCACTGGCATTTTGCTCAGCTCTCGTAGAAATGACTTGCTTCACTTCCTCTAGAACATCCATCAGGTTTTGGATCGCATTAATCCCTAAGTTAGGTCGTGAACTATGTGCCTCTTTCCCAGTTGAAGTAACCAAGAAATCAACTTCACCCTTATTGGCACGCACAATCCGATAACCAGTTGGTTCAGTAATTAACAAAGCATCTACATCATCCATGTACCCTTGTGATTGAAGACTATGTGAGCCATTCATTCCCACTTCTTCACCAGCTGTAATCAGGATCCGGATTGTTCCGTCAATCTTAACGTCTGCTTCTTTTATTTCAATTAGGGCAATCACGATGGCAGCCAGACCACCTTTCATGTCGGTTACCCCGCTTCCCGTCATGACATCGTCCTTAATTACAATTTCAAACGGATTGGTGTTCCACATTTCTTCATTCACGGCCACCGTATCCATGTGTCCACTTACCGCTAAAACTGGTTTTTGTCCGTTTCCGTATTCCACCACTAAATTAGCTTGATGGTTTCCAAGGTCGATTAATTGACCGTCAATTCCATACCGCTTCAAAAGTGATTGGAGATACTCGGCAGCCTTAACTTCATTACCATTAACGGTGTTAATTAACGGTGTTAATTTCGACTAAATCCCTTAAAATGTTCAGTTTGTCTGCTTTTTGCATGTTTGTCACCCGTTCTATTTAAAAATTACATTTTAAATCTTATTGAATCCGCTTTGCTAGAATCAAATCACGTTGAATCTCACTCCCAAGTCTAAATTCATGGGTTTTTAAATATTTAAAGCCCAGTTTCCGATAAAACTTAATTGCCTTTTCATTTTCTTCCCAGACACCGATCCAGAGCATTTTAGCTTCCGCCTGCTTTGCGACCCTTTCAGCTTTCTTTAGAAACTTAGTTCCTAGTCCAAGCCGTTTGAATTCCGGGTAAATGTACAATTTTTCAACTTCGACACTTGCGGTTGGAAAAGCTTCCGTTTGTTTATTACCTAAATTCAATTTCATGTAACTAGCAACCTGTCGATCAACGATACAGACGTAAAATTGACAATTCGGATCATCTAACTGTTTTTGAATCTGGCTCACATTGTACTCCCGATCCAGATACGTCTGAAGCTCTGATTTTGCAGTATCTTTTTGATAGGTATTAATAAAAGTTTGATGGATGATTTTTTGCAGTATCTTAACGTTGACTGGGTTATTGGTAACTCGTTTTAATTGAACTTCCACAAAATCACTCTCTTCGATTAGATTATTTGGTCTGATTAGTAAAAAACGTCCTCATAACCTCAAAACTTAAAGCTATCAGGACGTTTCATCAAACTAAATTAATCCAATAATATTATTTAAAACCGATTTGTCAACATTTATCTCTCAATTTCAGTAAAAATCCTACCATTTCTCTGGGCTCCAACTCCGCCCATCAATTTCATTTTCAGCCTGATCATTTCTTTTAGCCTGTTCTTTTACCAACCGTTCACATCCCTCGAGTAAGGATCGATTAAGAAATGATGTTTGACTCTTTATCAATTCATCGATCTGATTGATAGTCCACTCTTCATTGTCACTCATTTTAATCTTCCTCCTTATTTCGAATTAAATTAATCTGTTCCTTTAAGTCGTTTAAGTCGTCTTGACCTGTCTCAAGCTCTTGAATAATTAAATCAAGTTCTTGTTGATGATTCTTCATATTGCCACTTGCCAACTTCTTCAGCTGCTGAATCATCCAAGTCTCACGCTCGTTAAAACTAAAGGGATACTTGGCGGTCAGATACATTTGGTAATCGACCAACAGTTGAGATTTTTCTTCATCAGTTGAATAGCCGAACTGCGCAATTACAAGTGGTTTCATAAACTTCATTCCCGCCTGTTTCGCCAGGGCTTCGTATGGAATCATAATCTGGGAAATACTGAACGATTGGCTGGCACCTGCGGCAAACGCCGACTTGGGATAACCAACGCTCGTAACGATTCCCAGTTCTTTATCCTTCAAGTGCCCCTCTTCGCTTGCATAGGTATACGCTCGACTCAAAACATCATCTTCCCAAATTTTAAGGGAAGCTGGAGCGCTGTACCAATAAAGTGGAAATTGAAAAATAATGCGATCAGCCCCATTTAAGAGTTCTCGTTCAGCTTGAATGTCAATCGGATCACTTCCATAGATTTCGTCTAAACAATGCCACGTGACGTCATCTAGTCCTGCTTGACTTGTTTTTAAGAATGCTTGGGTAATGGAGTCCTGAAATTCAGGGTGTGAAACGACTATTAGTGTTTTCATATCTTCATCTTCTTTTAATTGATTAATCTAAGTCTATCATATTGACATCCCACGGATTTATGTTATATTTAAATAGATGTGTGAATGGTTTCGAGTTTCTAAGGTTTCTTGTTTTGTATTATTATGAAATGACTTCCTTTTAAGATTCAAACTAAGCAACACTGAAAAATTTATTGCGCTATGCGCTAGGAGGTTTCATATTATGAAACAAGGTACTGTTAAATGGTTTAATGCTGACAAGGGTTATGGTTTTATTACTACTGATGATGGTGATGTATTCGTACATTATTCAGCTATCAACAAGGATGGTTTCAAGACCCTTGACGAAGGCGAAAAGGTTACTTTGGACGTTGAAGAAGGAGACCGTGGTCCCCAAGCTGCTAACGTTACTCCAATGGACTAATTTTAGCCAAACAAAAAGAACTCAGCAAGCGCTGAGCTCTTTTTTTATACATATTTTTAAATTAAAACATTAATGAAGCTTAATTAACCTTGAAGTTCAAATACTTCGACGCAAAGATGACCAGCTCCTCAACGGGTTCTTCCATCCCATCTTCGATCCACGTTAATAGCACTTCCGTTAAACCACCAGATATCATCGCAATTAACATCTTTGACGAATTAGCACGTAATTCTAGAATGTCATCGTCAACCAGATTGGTAATGTATTTTTTCAAGACCTTCAACAGTAAATAAGACAAGTCATTATCAACGATGGCATCCATCATTGGCTTATTTTCCTTAATAATCGTAAAAAAGGTCGTTGCTAGCCCATTAAAATTAGAGATCTTTTGAGCTAGGAGCCGATTAATAAAGGTGGTAAAGGTTTCTTGAAATTGACCTACGATGACATCTTCCTTGGTGTGAAAGTTACGATAAAATGTCATACGGGAAACCCCAACGTGTTTGGAGACGTCCTTGACCGTAATCTCTTGATAGGACTTGGTCTGAAGCATCTCAAACATCCCATCAATTATTCTTTTTTTGGCTGTTTCTTTTTTTGACATAATTTCACCATTCACTATTAACATTTTAAAGCTTGTCACAATAAATAAATAAGCGTGAAGAAAACTTCCTCACACTTATTTATTTTTTAATGAATCAAGTTGCGTCTGCAATTCACGGTACTGATTGGATAATTCCATGTATTCAGTACTCATTTTATTATATTTATCTTCATACTGAGTCGCCCGATCTTGAGCGTTTTTTAGTTCGTCTTGAAATTGGATTACTTGGGATTTCAACTCATTAGTGCTCTTATCAGAAATGTCAGTATCATTCGTCAAAGCTTGAATCTTACTGTGAAGCTCTTTATTACGAGCCGTTAAATCTTCGACTTGTTGTTTCAAATCTGAATCAGCCATTATACTCACTTCCTAGACAAATGCATTTTAGTTGAAATCGTGATGTCTTGCAATTAAATTATTAAGATTCTCTAAGTTAACGGTTTTAAGACGGGCGAAATCATCGCCTGCGCTGATTTACTCAACTGAAGTTTTTTATTATGCATTAATTGATGAACTCGAAAAAGGTTATTTTCGCGCTGTTGCCATTCTTTAACTGGCTGAGCGCTTTGCTTGTTTAATACTTTAATATTCATAAGCAATCCCTCCGATTTACAAAATCAACTTAAATGATTAGTTTAAGTTACCAAGCATTATAATACATAATTGGAAATTAGTCATCTATCGCAAATTTCACCACGTAAAATGGCTTCCTGGCAGTCGTTACCCTTACAATTGTTTCATCAATAAGTTATAATATTAATAACAATTTTAAGAAGGAAGTCTAATTCAATGAGTAATTCTAATCCGTCAGCTAATTCCGCCGCACCAAAAATGACGTGGTACGGTAAGACATTTAACATATTACTTAAAGTTTTAATGTCATTTGTTGGGATCACCATGTTATCGCTTGGTGCTACCCTACTTCGATCAAGTAAAATTTTAGGACTTGATCCATTTACGGCCGTTAATATTGGGATGTCAAACCACCTACATATGTCACTTGGTTTGTATCAATTACTAGCCAACTTAGTAATTTTCGTGTTTGTCCTATTCCTTGACCGTCACATGATCGGAATTGGAACCATCATGAACATGGTCTTAGTTGGATTCGAGATTCAAATCTTCACCCAATTTTATCAACAGATTTTCCCAGAAGGCATTAATTTCTTCGTAATCGTTGCTAATGCTTTCCTTGGATTAATTCTATTTACCGCTGGTAGTTCCATCTACATGGCACCTAACCTAGGGGTTGCACCGTACGATGCGATTGCTCCAATTGTTTCATCACGACTCCACATTAAGTATAAGACCGCTCGTGTAATTCAAGATATCTTATTCTTAATTGCCGCTGTCCTTGCAGGTGGTCCCGTTGGATTTGCATCAATTATCGTGGCATTCTTTGCTGGTCCATTAATCGCTTACTGGAACAAGCACATCAGTGATCCAATTGTTAATGGAATCGACGACTTCAGTGAACAACCAACGGTTAAGCATGCTGCAAGTACCATTTCCAAAGCAACGCTATCTGGGTATCATTATTTGACCCATGCTTATAATGCCACTCTGAACGTTCAGATGAACTTATCCGGTTACACTAACCAAACAACTAGGAACTAGACTTCACGACGCTCAGACCAACATGGAGGACTCTCAGAAGGCTTACAATGCATACCGTACTCAATACAGAATGTTGATGGCCGAAATGATGAAGCGAAGCAAGAATGGTAATGTTGATCCCCAATCAACTGGTCAGCCTAAAAATAGCTCTGATCAGGGTTCTAAGGATCAAAACAACCAAAACAATGATTCAAAAAAATAATTAAATAACTAAAAGCCAGAGATTAACTAAATGTTAATCTTTGGCTTTTTTAATTTCCCTATTGTTTACGATTATGATTCGTCATTTCAAGAGGTTTAACCCACTTATCAAAATCGGATCCAGTAACGTATCCTGACTCAACGGCAGCCTGTCTAAGATCGGTCTTCCCGTTCAAAGCCGCTTGGGCAATCTCAGCGGCTCGGTGATATCCAATGTGTGGTGATAAGGCGGTCACCGTCATAAGTGAATTATGAACTAATTCTTCCATTCGATCTTGGTTTACTTCAATTCCATCAACCATCAGGTCCGTAAAATGACTCAAGATGCCAGTTAACGACTGAACGGAATCGAGAAAACACTCAATAATGATGGGCTTGTAAACGTTCATCTCAAAGTTCCCCTGGGTGTTAGCCATTTCAATCGTAGTATCATTCCCCATGATGCGGGCCACTACCATGTCCATGGCTTCTCCTTGAGTTGGATTTACCTTTCCCGGCATAATTGATGATCCGGGTTCGTTAGCTGGAATGGTAATTTCGCCATAGCCAGCTCGCGGGCCACTTGCCAAGAATTTAATGTCATTAGCAATTTTCATTAAGTCAGTAGCAAGGGTCCTAACCGCTCCATGTGTCATCGTAAGGGCCGAGTGAGATGCCAAACCATAAAACTTGTTTTCTACTTCAAACGGTTCATGATACTTGTCCCCTAAGTTCTTAACCATTTCAACATCAAAATTTTGAGCAGTATTTAGTCCGGTGCCAACTGCTGTGCCGCCAATCGGTAACCCCAACAGTGATTTAGAATTGTCAGCCACAAATTGGAGGTCATGTTGAATGGTGCTAGCCCATCCAGACACTTCCTGACCAAACGTCATGGGAGTCGCATCCTGTAAGTGGGTGCGACCAATCTTCACCACATCCCAGTACTTCTTCTGGAGACGTTGCATCACCTTAATTAAGTGCTGTAATTCTGGCAATAACTGGTTAATGGCAACCAAACTCGCAATGTTCATCGCGGTTGGAAACGTATCATTAGAACTTTGTGAATGATTTACATCATCATTTGGCAAAATCTCAGTGTTTGGATCAATCTGTTTTGCAACATGGGCAATGACTTCATTGACGTTCATATTAGTTTGAGTTCCTGATCCAGTTTGATAGATGTGTAACGGAAAATTTTGCATGAGCTGTTCATCAGACAATTCAAGTAGCCTAGCTGCGGCTTTCTCAATCAAGGCACCCTTTTGTTTTTCAATTGTCTTTTGTTGAACGCTAACTTCAGCCGCACTGGCTTTAATGTTGATCAGTGCTCGAATCACCAAAACCGGCATTTTGGGACCGACCGGGAAATTATGGCGGCTGCGTTCTGTCTGAGCTCCCCATAAGGCGTTCTTTGGCACCTTCACGTTTCCGAGTGTGTCACTTTCAATTCGATAATCAGACATTCTGTCATCCCCTAGTTAGTATTGGGTACGACCTATCGACTTAGGACCTGACTCTTCTCGAGTAATCGACTGATTAAGTATGTCAAGACTCCGCTAAATAAGAAGACTGACACAAGACGAGTTAGGAATAAGAGCAGCAAGAAACCAATGTGATAGTTAGCGTAACCACTCTTAATCATGTCCCAAGCAAACGTAATTACCGTGGTGGTAATCGTCGTACTTATGATTCCTAACCAATCATAATGTTTATAACCTAATACAGCAAATCCTAGCTCTGAAGATAGTCCCTGAATTAGACCAGAGAGTAAGTCAGCCACTCCCCACTGACTTCCTAAAATCATTTCAACAAACGCTCCCAAGAATTCACCAAGGGTGGCTGAAAAGGGAAGTCTAATGATAAAGGCCGCTAGTGGACCAGCCAGTGTGTACAGGCCAAAGGTGGCTTCGTTGGCAAATGGCTGCAAGCCAAACGGGGTCAAAGCTGCGGCCAACAAGTTGTACAGAAACGAGGTTCCCCAGAAGATTACCCCACAAAAAGCTCCAATTAATGTTACTAAAATGATGTCCTTTAAATGCCATTCTCTTAATACTTTCATGTTATCTCCTCCAACAAAAAAAGTTCCAGGATCTCCTCCGGGAACTTCAACACATGATTAAAATAACACTTATAGTGTAGTCGGATCCCTTCGCAGGTCTTAACCTGATCAGGTTCAATGGGTATTATCTCAGCCATACGGCACCCCAGAATTATATAATTCATGCTAATAGTATAATGGATGATTAATAAAAGCAATCAAAAAGTGAACAAAGATTATTATTCAAGTCCAACCCGTTTAAAGATATCATCGACATGACGCAGATGGTAATGATAATCAAACGCATCATTAATTTCTTGATCGGATAAACGTTCACTAATTTGTTTATTATCTTTAACTAACTTTTCAAATGACTCATGATTCTCCCATGACTGAGCTGTAAGCGGTTGTACTAGATCATAAGCAGCTTCCCTACTCATGCCACTATCAATCAACTTCAACATTACTCGTTGACTGTAGATCAAGCCATAAGTCAACTTCATGTTCTCTTTCATCCGCTCAGGAAAAACGTCTAAATTAGAAAGAATATTGTTAAAACGATGCAACATATAATCTAAAAGCGTGGTACTCTCCGGCAAAATGATCCGCTCGGCTGATGAGTGAGAAATGTCACGTTCATGCCACAATGAGACGTTTTCGTAGGCCGTTGTAATTAAGCCACGCATCGTTCTGGCAAGTCCACAAATGTTTTCGGAACCAATTGGATTCCGTTTGTGCGGCATCGCCGATGATCCTTTTTGACCAGGATTAAAGTGTTCTTCAACTTCATGAATTTCAGAACGTTGGAGTCCCCGAATTTCCGTGGCAAAGTTCTCCAAGCTGGTAGCAATTAGTGCCAAGGTTGAAATATACTCCGCGTGTAAATCACGGGGCAACACCTGACTAGTGATCTCTTGTGCCCGAAGTCCTAATTTATTGCACACATAGGCTTCTACCTGCGGATCAATGTTAGCAAAAGTACCAACTGCTCCGGAAATCTTTCCGGCTTCCACTCCGTCAGCAGCTTCATTAAATCGTTTCAAATTTCGTTTCATTTCTGAATACCAGCGGGCCATTTTTAAACCGAACGTCATTGGTTCCGCCTGAACTCCATGAGTTCGACCAATTTCAACGGTGTCCTTGTATTTTAACGCTTTGGCTTTAATGGTATCCATCAATGTCAAAATGTCTTGTCTGATTACCTTATCAGCCTGTTTTAAACGAAGCCCTTGGGCAGTATCAACAACATCGGTACTGGTAACCCCATAATGAATCCACTTTTTCTCAGGCCCAAGCGATTCGGAGACATCTCGAGTAAAGGCCACCACATCGTGATGAGTTTCGGCCTCAATCTGTGCAATTCGATCAACGTCAAAAGTAGCATTCTTTTTAATGGCGGTGACGTCGTCCTCAGGGATCTTGCCTAGCTTACTCCAAGCTTCATCAATAGCAATCTCCACTTCCAGCCAAGTCTGATACTGGTTCTGTTTACTCCAGATCTGTTTCATTGGTGCTCGCGTATAACGATCAATCATTTCATTCACCTCATTGTAATTACACGATAATCTTACATAACGTTTTCTTTTCAGTCAAATAAACCCCAAAATCATTTTAAGCCATTTCTAATCGTTCGTAAAACCCGAACATTATTTTTGACAATATTAGGAATGTTCTTGATTTTTCTAAATCCGATTGGTAAACTGTTCTTGGTCAAAAAATTCATTTACGAGGTGCTATATATGTCTGTAACAGTTGTGGTTGGTAGTCAATGGGGCGACGAAGGAAAAGGGAAGATTGTTGATACCCTAAGCGCCGATGCGGATATCATTGCCAGATATCAGGGTGGTGACAACGCTGGTCATACCATCGTTTTTAACAATCAAAATTTTCACGTTCAACTAGTTCCATCCGGGATCTTCTATCCAGATAAGTTGGCCGTAATTGGAAATGGAGTTGTTTTAAACCCGAAGTCACTCTTTAAGGAAGTTGACTATCTTAATGAACATGGCGTTTCAACCGACAACTTACGGGTCTCATCTCGTGCACAAGTAATTATGCCTTATCATCCCCTCTTCGACAAACTACAAGAGGAACACAAAAATCATAAAATTGGAACCACCCAAAAGGGAATCGGACCAGCTTACATGGATAAAGTCGCTAGGGTTGGAATTCGCGTTGCTGATCTAATCGATCCGGTAACGTTTAAGCATCGTCTTAAGGATGTTTTGTCGGAAAAGAACGAACTCCTAGTGAAGTTATACGATCACGCTCCACTGAACTTTGACGAGATTTATGACGAATACGTTCAACTTGGAAAACGACTTAAGCCATACGTGACAGAAACTTCGGTCCTTTTAAACGATGAAATTGATAACCACAAGAACGTCTTATTTGAAGGAGCTCAGGGGATCATGTTAGACGTCGATCATGGGACTTATCCATACGTAACCTCATCTAATCCAGTCGCAGGTGGAGCTGCCGTTGGTGCAGGAATTGGTCCAAGTAAAATTGATCGTGTCATCGGAACTTGTAAGGCCTATACTTCTCGAGTTGGTGAGGGACCCTTCCCAACCGAACTCTTAGACGCCACCGGCGATCACATCCGTGAGACCGCTCATGAATACGGAGTCGTTACCAAACGTCCCCGTCGAATTGGCTGGTTTGATAGCGTGGCACTACGTCACGCCCGTCGAGTCTCAGGTCTAACCCACTTAGCCCTCAACTGTTTAGATGTTCTTGATGGACTTAAGGAAATTAAGATTTGTACCGCATACGAATTAAACGGTAAAAAAATTACCTATTATCCCGCTAACCTCGACACTCTCGACAAGTGCAAGCCGGTTTATGAAACCCTGCCAGGATGGAATGAAGACATCACGGACTGTGATACTTACGACAAACTCCCAGAGAACGCTCAAAAGTTCCTTGATCGTGTCTCAGAACTTGTCGGAATTCCTCTTGTCACCTTTTCAACTGGTCCCAAGCGTGAACAAACTCATCAAATGTAAAAAATAAGACCTTGGATTGAATTATCCAAGGTCATTTTATATTCTCTTATACGTACCGTAATTCTTTGGAAGTATGCGTAAATGGTTCGTTACCATCTTTTGTTAAATGAATGCAGTCTTCAATCCGAACTCCGGCCACTCCGGGAATGTAAATTCCAGGTTCAATGGAGAAGCACATACCCTCTTTCAAGACCATCTGGTTGCCCTCCATGATGGAAGGAAATTCGTGTTCACTCATTCCCATTCCATGACCAAGTCTGTGAATGAAGTACTTACCATAACCAGCTTTATCAATGATATTTCTAGCAATCGCGTCCAGTTCCTCAGCTCGAATTCCTGGTTTAGCAGCCGATTGAGCCGCTAGTTGGGCTTCTAACACAACGTCGTAAATTTCTTTTTGTTTTGCTGGAATTTTATCACCAACCGCTACCGTCCTAGAAGCATCCGAAATGTATCCGTTGTGGACCGTTCCAAGATCAAACAGTAATAAGTTATCATTTTTGATCTGATTCATGTCAGTTGCCCCATGTGGTTCCGCAGCATGAGGACCGGTCTGAACCAGAGTATCAAAGCTCATATTCATCACACCACGAATCTTTTCTTGGTACTCAATTTCGGCAGCAACTTCGGCTTCGGTCTTACCAGCCTTAGCGGTTTCAAAGCCCACCTTAAAGGCAAAGTCGGCTTCCTTACCAGCTGCATCCAGTTGTTCAATCTCGTAAGGGGTCTTAATCACACGTAACTCGCTCACTTTAGGAGCAACGTTGGTCTTAAAATCAGCCTTCGGAAACTCTGCTTGTAACTGCTGGTAACGACTAATAACCAAGTTATCGTCTTCAATCCCAAAGCGCTTGGGATCTGGATTAACGTCCCGAATATGTTTAGCGATTAATTTAAAGGGATCCTCGTGATCAAGGTAACCATAAACCGGATACTTCCAGCCTGATTCCTTGATGGCTTCGACCTCTAGCTCTGGTGCAAACAAGAATGGTTCGGCATCAGGAAAAATAAAGAGTGCCAAAACCCGTTCAACAGGATCACTGCCAAAGCCCGTGAAATACTTGATGTCTTCAAAGTTACTGATGTAAGCTACATCAAGTTGCTTTTGATTAACGTAGTCTCTCATTTCGTTTAACTTAACCATATTACTACCTCCTAAACTTGCTGCTAATTTTAGCATACGTTTTCATTTAATCAATAGAAAAAAGGAATCTGTCACTAACTGCCAGACTCCTTTTTTCTAATATTTTGGGTTTCATTTGGATCTAAGCTCATCATTTGATCATCGGATGTCTTTAACAGTAAATGTCCCTTATCGTTGATTCCAACTAATTGGCCAGACATTTCACGGCCCTGATTAATCAACGAAACCCAATCGTTAAGCCACATTAAATGTTTAACGTACTCCACTATGATTTGATCAGCAGTCCACTCATAGTAAATAGCATACAGATGATTGTATATAGCCGCAATGACCTGATTACGTTGTAACGGCGGAATAACATTCAAGCTGCCCACCATTTGATCCTCATTACGTGAAAATGGCATAATGCCGATATCCAGACCAATTCCCATGATGAAGTTTTCTGGTTGGTTATTTTCGTTACTCTGGATTTCGGTCAGAATTCCACCAACCTTACTATCATCATAGTAGATATCGTTTACCCACTTTAACTGAGAATCGATTCTGTAAACTTGGTTAATGGCTTGTGTCACTGCGACACCAATCCCAAGGGTCAGGATCCCCGGATTTTGAACGAATTCATTTTTGGCCGGAAAAACCACCGTAAAATAAACGCCGTTATTAGCGGGCGAGTAAAAATGGTGACCATTTTGGCCCTTCCCCTTGGTTTGTTCGTTGGCAATGATCATTCCGGGTCTTTGCCACACCTCAGTCTGAGCCTCTTCGTTGGTCGAGGGTAACTGATCATAGACCTCAATTTGATCGATGGGAAAACTAATCAGACTGTGAATCACCCGTGCGTTCAACTTATCGTTCATTCTCATTCTCCACTTGAGTTGCTAGTGTCCCAATGTACTTCCAGCCTACGTCTAAAAAGTTGATCTGATACAAATCATCATTTCTTCTCGCACTTTCCATGTGAGGAAGTGTGGTCACGACGGTCTTAGGCTTTCCAATCAACCCAACTCCTTGCAACTTCAAAACCGCTTCCTTAATGGTCCACAAACGTAATGCCTGTTCTCCCTGCCGTTTCCCCTTTAAATTCTTGAGATATTCCAGTTCATCAGGGGTAAAGGCCCTGGTAATTCTGGTGTAATCGTAGGGACGAATCTGCTCTAAATCAACCCCAATGGGATGATCGGCAATGGCGACTAAAACAGCATCATGGGAATGGGCAATGTTGAAATGATAACCATTTGGCACAAAGTATGGTTTCCCGTAGTGACCGAAATCAATGTCAACGTTTTTAATGGCGTCTTTAACGGGCATTCCCACCAAATTGGCTAACAGGACTCGTCCCACCAAAGTTTGTTGTTTCTTTGGTTGGTCGATAATCCCTAGTTCTTGGTAGTAAGGTTGAAATGCCTTCGTAGTTATCGAATCACTTAAAAATTTAATCATGTAATTCTCCATTTTTCGTTTTATTAAAAATCATCAATAAGAGACAAAATAAGAGTCTCACTATTTTCAACAGGTACAATAGTAACACTCTCACTCGTTTCGGTCATTTACTAAAAATTACGGTATCGGGCCAATCGTTTCTGAAGCATCTCATCCTTTGACATTGCATTCAGTTCTTTGATTTTTTTAACCAAATCACCACGAAACCGTTCAAAGCCGTCGGCGGTATTCACTTCAGGAATAATTCGATCAAT
>NZ_JOJZ01000020.1:0-81789 GCF_000814735.1 Fructilactobacillus fructivorans | reverse complement strand
CGGGAAGTAGCTCAGCTTGGTAGAGCACCTGGTTTGGGACCAGGGGGTCGCAGGTTCGAATCCTGTCTTCCCGATTTTTATATATACTCACATTTTAATGTTTACGCATCGGGAAATAGCTCAGCTTGGTAGAGCGCCACGTTCGGGACGTGGAGGTCGCAAGTTCGAATCTTGTTTTCCCGATTTTTTTATTACGTTCGTTTACAAGAGCATTTACTTGGAATTTACGATTCTTCTTTGTATAATAATAGTCAACATTAGTCAGAGATGAGATGAGTTTATGGCAAGCCGTAATATATCAGACATTATTGAAGATTATTTAAAGGATATGCTGGGTGACAACGATCAAGAGCGAGTTGAAATTCGTCGGTCAGATATTGCCAATCATTTTGACGTGGTACCATCACAGATCAACTATGTAATCAAAACTCGATTTACCTTGCGAAATGGTTATCTAGTTGAAAGCAAGCGTGGTGGCGGTGGCTATATCAGAATTGAAAAAATCAATTTAATGGATAATTCGGATGTCTTAGATAGTTTGATCGACTCAATTGGTGATGAAATTTCTGAAAAAGATGAAGAATCAATTTTAACCACCTTGTATGCTAATGGAGTTATTACCGAAAAAGAGAAGAACATGATTGCGGCTATATTGAAGAAGGAAGCAATCAGTTTGCCTGATCAAACAATGGAGTATCAGGTTAGAGCGAGCGTTTTGGAGGCTTTACTTTACCGGCTTAAGTATGAGTGTTAGTTTAATTGTGGATTATGATTTGAAGAGAAATGAAGGGAGATTTGCATATGCATAATTTATTTACCCCTAGTGCAAAAAACGTTTTAGTAATTGCCCAAGAACAAGCAAAAAGCTTTCAACACCAAGCTGTTGGAACCGAACACATGTTGTTGGCACTTACAATTGAAAAGAATGGGATTGCTTATCAGACTCTTCAACAACTCGCTGTCAGCGAGGCAGACGTTAGAGAAGAAATTGAGCAGTTAGCTGGATATGGTAACTTGAAGGTCGATGGCAACACTTACTTACCATATTCACCAAAAATGAAGGAAATTCTAGCCTTAGCTGGGAAAATTGCGAAACAATATGGAGCAACTAAGGTGGGCACTGAACATATCTTGCTAGCTTTGACTAGTGATGATGCAATGCTCTCTTCTAGAATTTTAACTAACTTAGGTGTTAGCCCAGAACAAGTTCGGAAAGTAACGATCCGAAAGATGGGAGTTGCAGACACTAACATGGCTTCTGATACTAATTCTAATAATGATTCAGAACAAAGTGATACCCCAACCTTAGATTCACTTGCCCGTGATTTAACCAAAGCTGCTCGTGATAATCAGCTTGATCCAGTTGTGGGACGTACTTCAGAAGTTCGGCGTGTGATCCAAGTCTTGAGTCGGAGAACTAAGAATAACCCGGTTCTAATTGGTGAACCCGGAGTTGGTAAAACTGCCATTGCTGAAGGCTTAGCGGAAAAGATTGTTGGTAAGTCGGTTCCATCTGACATGCAAAACAAACGTGTTATGGAACTTGATATGGGATCATTAGTTGCTGGTACTAAGTATCGTGGCCAATTTGAAGACCGTCTGAAGAAAGTTCTAAAAGAGGTTGAAGATAGTGGAAATGTAATTCTATTTATTGATGAATTGCATACTCTAATTGGTGCTGGTGGTACTGAGGGATCAGTTGATGCCTCAAACATTTTGAAACCATCCCTTGCTCGAGGTCAAGTTCAAGTAATGGGTGCTACCACACTTGATGAATATCAAAAGTACATTGAATCCGATGAAGCTTTGGAACGTCGATTTGCAACGGTTGAAATTGAAGAACCAAGTAAGGATGAGTCTCGTAAGATTCTTAAGGGATTACGTCCTAAGTATGAGGAACATCACCATGTTCAGATTACTGATGATGCCATTAATGCTGCCGTTGATTTATCTAGTCGATACATCAGCAATCGTTATCTACCTGACAAGGCCATTGATCTAATGGATGAAGGTGCTGCTAAGGTTAGACTTGATTCAACTGGTAAAGATGATAAGTTGGCAAATGCTGAGTCTAAGTTAAGTTCCGTTAAGAACGACAAGGACAAAGCAATTGAAGAACAACGTTTTGAAGATGCAGTTTCAATTCGGAAGCAAGAACAGAAATTGCAGAAGGAAATCGCTGATTTAACTCAGAAACAAAGAATTAAAGAAAATGATGCTAACAAGACGCATAATTATCGATTGAAGGAAAATGCTGAAGACATTGCACAGATTGTTTCCGAATGGACTGGAATTCCAGTTACTCATTTGAAACAGTCTGACAAGAAACGTTTGGTAAATCTGGAAAAGATTTTGCACGAACGAGTGGTAGGTCAAGACGAGGCCGTTTCAGCTGTTGCCCGAGCAATTCGTCGTGCAAGAAGTGGACTTAAAGATCCTAATCGTCCAATTGGATCATTTATGTTTCTTGGACCAACTGGAGTTGGGAAGACTGAACTTGCTAAGGACTTAGCTGAAGCAATGTTTGGTTCAGAAGATGACATGATTCGTGTTGACATGAGTGAATTCATGGAGAAGTACTCAACTAGTCGAATGGTTGGATCTGCTCCTGGATACGTTGGATATGACGAAGGTGGTCAACTAACTGAAAAGGTTAGAAAGCATCCTTACTCAGTTGTTTTACTTGATGAAGTTGAGAAGGCTCATCCTGACGTCTTTAACCTGTTACTTCAAGTTCTAGACGATGGATACTTGACTGATGCTAAGGGTCGAAAGGTTGACTTTCGAAATACCGTTATCATTATGACCTCTAACATTGGAGCTACTGAACTTCAGTACAAGAACACCGTTGGATTTGCGGCCGAAAAGTCGGATGACGACTATGCTGCAATGAAGGCTACCATTCAAGATCAGTTGAAGAAATTCTTCAAACCAGAATTCTTGAACCGAATCGATGATACGGTTGTCTTCCATTCCTTGACTAAGTCAGAACTTCACCGTATCGTGAAATTGATGTCGCAAGACTTACTCAATCGAGCTGATGGAATGGGTTACAAAGTTCGGATGACACCTGCTTCCATTGATTTGGTTGCTGAAGTTGGGTACAATCCAACTTATGGTGCACGACCAATTCGGAGAGCACTACAAGATAAGGTGGAAGATCCATTGAGTGAAGATTTACTTGCTGGTAAATTCAAACCTGGTGACCATATCACCATTGGAGCCCATAAGAATAAGATCACGATTAATAAACGTGATGTTAAGAATCCAAAAGAAGAAATTTTAAGTAAATAACGTAAAAAATCCCAGTAAAAATTTACTGGGATTTTTGGTGCATATTCTTTGACATTATCAGGGATTCTTTGTATTATATATAGAGTATGTAACTGGGAATTGAAATGAGTCGTTGCGATCTATTGTCCGTGATGGCGTTTATAAGAACCAAAAGTAAGATTTTAATCTTATTTTTGGATTTTTTTTGCTCAAAAACCTGAAAAATGGTCATTTGTAACAAAAACGTAACATTTCTTTTCGTAGAATTTTAGGGAGAGGTGAATAACTTGGCAGGACACATTGTAAAGTACGGAAAACACAGGACCCGTAGAAGTTATTCCAGAATTAAGAAAGTATTGGATCTTCCAAATTTGATTGAGATTCAAACTAATTCTTATAACTGGTTCTTAGACGAAGGTTTGCGTCAAATGTTTAAAGATATTATGCCAATCGAGGATTTTCAAGGAAAGCTTTCATTAGACTTCGTTGATTATAAACTATTGGAACCTAAGTACACGGTTGATGAAGCACGTGCTCATGAGGCAAATTATTCAGCCCCATTACACGTTACTCTTAAGTTAACGAACCATGAGACTGGTGAAATCAAGACCCAAGATGTTTTCTTTGGTGACTTTCCATTGATGACTGACCAAGGGACTTTCATTATTAATGGTGCTGAACGAGTTATTGTTTCACAATTAGTTCGATCACCTGGTGTTTACTACCACAAGGATCTCGATAAAAATGGTCGTGAAATTTACAGCTCAACTGTAATTCCTAACCGTGGTGCTTGGATGGAATTTGAAACTGATGCTAAGAACATTTCATACGTTCGAATCGATCGGACAAGAAAGATTCCTTTGACTGAATTAGTTCGTGCACTTGGTTTTGGTTCCGATGATGAAATCACTGAGATTTTTGGGAAGACTAACGATAGCCTTTCACTTACCCTTGAAAAAGATGTTCATAAAGATGCTGATGATTCCCGTGTTGAAGAATCATTAAAGGATATTTATGAACGATTGCGTCCTGGTGAACCCAAGACCGCTGAATCAGCAAGAAACTTATTGACTCAAAGATTCTTTGATCCTAAACGTTATGACATGGCTCCCGTTGGTCGTTACAAGACTAACCAAAAGTTAAGCATGAAGACCCGCTTGATGGGATTAGCATTGGCTGAAACCTTAGCTGATCCTGATACTGGTGAAATCATTGCTAACAAGGGTGATGTCATTGATAAGGGACTGATGGAAAAATTGAAGCCATACTTGGCTAAGAAAGATTTCAAGGCTTACACCTTTAATCCATCTGACCAAGCGGTTGTTACTGATCCAGTAACAGTTCAAGTAATTAAAGTATATTCAAACACAGATCCTGATAAGGTCGTTCCTATCATTGGTAATGACAATATCGATCTGGACTACAAACACATTACCCCAGCTGATATCTTAGCTGAAATTAACTACTTCTTTGATCTTCAAGAGGGAATTGGTTCCATTGATGATATTGATCACTTGGGGAACCGTCGTGTTCGTTCAGTTGGTGAATTGCTGCAAAACCAATTTCGAATTGGACTTTCACGAATGGAACGAGTTGTTAGAGAAAGAATGTCAATCCAGGATGCTTCAACTGTAACACCACAACAATTGATCAATATTAGACCAGTGGTTGCTTCAGTTAAGGAATTCTTTGGTTCATCACAACTCTCACAATTCATGGATCAAACTAACCCATTGGGTGAATTAACCCACAAACGTCGTTTATCTGCTTTAGGACCTGGTGGTATCACTAGAGACCGTGCCGGATATGAAGTTCGTGATGTTAATTACACTCACTATGGTCGAATTTGTCCAATTGAAACTCCCGAAGGTCCTAACATTGGACTAATTAACTCACTTTCGAGTTATGCTCGGGTTAACAAGTATGGATTTATCGAAACTCCATACCGTCGTGTTGACTGGACTACTCATAAAGTTACCGATAAGATTGATTATCTGACCGCTAATGACGAAGATAAATACGTTATTGCCCAGGCAAACTCTCCATTAAATGAAGATGCTACTTTCCAAGATGATCAAGTTATGGCACGTGATAAGTCACAATACGTTGAAACTAATTCAAAGAATGTTGACTACATGGACGTTTCACCAAAACAAGTTGTTGCGGTTGCAACGGCATGTATTCCATTCCTAGAAAATGATGATTCTAACCGTGCTTTGATGGGTGCTAACATGCAGCGTCAGGCGGTTCCTTTGATTAGACCACATGCACCACTTGTTGGTACTGGAATGGAATATCAAGCTGCTCATGATTCTGGAGTTGCTAAGATTGCTAAATATCCTGGAACTGTAGAATACGTTGATGCAAGAGAAATTCGAGTACGACGAGATAATGGAACTTTAGATACTTACAAGTTGATGAAGTTCATGCGTTCAAATGGTGGTAAGAACTATAACCAAACCCCAATTGTTAAAGTTGGAGATCACGTTGACGCTGATGAAATTATTGCGGACGGTCCAGCAATGGAAAATGGTGAATTAGCATTGGGTCAAAACCCAACCGTTGCCTTTATGACATGGCAGGGTTATAACTTTGAAGATGCCATTGCTATTTCAGAACGACTCGTTAAAGATGATGCGTACACCTCAATTCATATTGAAGAGTACGAATCAGAAACTAGAGATACTAAACTTGGACCGGAAGAAATGACTCGTGAGATTCCAAATGTTGGTGAAGATGCACTTAAGGATCTTGACGAAGATGGAATTATCAGAGTTGGTGCCGAAGTTCATGACAATGACATTTTGGTTGGTAAGGTAACTCCTAAGGGTGTTACTGAATTATCTTCTGAAGAGAGATTACTTCACGCTATCTTTGGTGAAAAGGCTAGAGAAGTTCGTGATACATCCCTTCGAGTACCTCATGGTGCCGGTGGAATTGTTCAGGACGTTAAGGTCTTTACCAGAGAAAATGGTGACGAATTGAAGCCAGGTGTAAACAAGATGGTTCGAGTTTACATTGCCCAGAAACGTAAGCTTCAAGTTGGTGATAAGATGGCTGGTAAGCATGGTAACAAAGGTACCGTTTCCGTTATCATTCCTGAAGAAGATATGCCTTACATGCCAGATGGTACTCCAATTGACATTTTACTAAGTCCCATGGGTGTTCCATCACGTATGAATATTGGACAGGTGCTTGAAATGCACTTAGGGATGGCTGCTAAGAAGCTTGGTATTCACGTTGCTACTCCTGTATTTGATGGAGCTCGTAGTGAAGACATTACTCAAGCTTTGAAGGAAGCTGGAATGCCTGCTGATGGTAAATCCGTTCTGTATGATGGTAGAACTGGTGAACCATTTGATAAACGAATCGCTGTTGGAGTCATGGGTTACTTGAAACTTAACCATATGGCAGAAGACAAGATTCATGCTAGAGCCATTGGACCTTACTCACTGGTTACTCAACAACCACTTGGTGGTAAAGCTCAATTTGGTGGCCAGCGTTTTGGTGAAATGGAAGTTTGGGCCCTTGAAGCATATGGTGCTGCTCATACCCTACAAGAAATTTTGACTTACAAGTCAGATGATGTTGTAGGACGTGTAAAGACTTATGAAGCCATTGTTAAGGGTGATCCAATTCCAAAGCCTGGTGTTCCTGAATCATTCCGAGTTTTAGTTAAAGAATTACAAGCATTAGGCCTTGATATGAAGGTTCTGGATGCTGATAACAAACAAATCGATTTGCGTGATATGGATGATGACGAAGATGTTGTTAACGTAAACGCATTGAGTAAGTTTGCTCAAAAACAAGATGAAAAAAATGAGAAAGACAAAGAAAAGAAGAATGAGAGTGACAAACAAACTCCAACTTCATCTGACTCTGACTCAAAAAATGATACAAATGACGACAATAAATAATAAAGGAGGGTACGCCAATGGTTGATGTTAATAAATTCAAAAGTATGCAAATTGGTTTAGCTTCACCTGAAACCATCCGGAGTTGGTCATACGGGGAAGTTAAAAAGCCAGAGACAATTAACTATCGAACTCTAAAACCTGAAAAAGACGGTTTGTTTGATGAAAGAATCTTCGGTCCTACTAAGGATTGGAAATGTGCCTGTGGTAAGTACAAAGGTGTCAGATACAAGGGCATCGTTTGTGATCGTTGTGGTGTTGAAGTTACCCGTTCTAAAGTTCGTCGTGAACGAATGGGACACATCGAATTAGCCGCTCCGGTAACCCATATCTGGTACTTCAAAGGTATCCCAAGTCGAATGGGATTAGTTCTTGACATGAGCCCAAGAGCTCTTGAAGAAATCATCTACTTTGCTTCATACGTTGTTACTGATCCAGGTAACACACCAATGGAGAAGAAGCAGTTGCTTTCAGAGCAAGAATACCGTGACAAGAAGCGTGAATATGGCAACCGTTTCCACGCTGAAATTGGTGCGGAAGCGATCAGGACTTTATTAAATGATGTTGATATCGATAAAGAAGTTAAAGAATTAAAGGATACCCTTAAAAAGGCAACTGGCCAAAAGAGAACCCGTGCGGTTCGTCGTTTGGACATTCTTGAAGCATTTGCTACTTCTGGTAATCAATTGTCATGGATGGTTATGGATGCAATTCCAGTTATGCCACCTGATTTACGTCCAATGGTTCAACTTGAAGGTGGTCGTTTTGCCACTTCTGATTTGAATGATTTGTACCGTCGGGTAATTAACCGAAATAATCGTTTGAAACGTTTGTTAGACCTTAATGCTCCTGGCATTATTGTTCAAAACGAAAAACGAATGTTGCAAGAAGCTGTCGATGCCTTGATTGATAATGGTTGTCGTGGTCGTCCTGTTGCTGGTCCTGGTAATCGTCCACTCAAATCTCTTTCTCACTTATTGAAGGGGAAGCAAGGACGATTCAGACAGAACTTGCTTGGTAAACGTGTTGATTATTCAGGTCGTTCAGTTATTGATGTTGGTCCTAATTTGAAGTTAAGCCAAATGGGACTTCCAGTATCAATGGCTCTTGAATTGTTCAAGCCATTTATCATACATGCTTTGGTCCAACGTGGATTGGCTTCAAATATCAAGAATGCTAAACGTCAGATTGAACGTCAAGACGACGCTGTCTTTGAAGTTCTTCCTGATGTAATTAAAGAACATCCGGTTCTTTTGAACCGTGCTCCTACCTTGCATAGACTTGGAATTCAAGCTTTCGAACCCGTCCTAGTTAGTGGTAAGTCAATGCGTTTGCACCCATTAGTTTGTGCTGCATACAATGCTGACTTTGATGGTGACCAGATGGCTATTCACGTTCCTCTATCTGATGAAGCTCAAGCCGAATCAAGATTGTTAATGGCTGCTGCTGGACACATTTTGGCACCCAAGGATGGAAAACCAGTTGTTACTCCTTCACAGGATATGGTAATTGGTAACTACTATCTAACATTTGAGGAAGCAGGTGCCGAAGGCGAAGGAATGATTTTCAACGACCCAGACGAAGTTGAATTAGCATATCGTGATGGAAAAGTTCATTGGCATACCAGAATTGGTATTCCAGCAAGTGCCTTTCCTGATAAGTCATTTACTGACGATCAAAAAGGTAAGATCTTAGTAACTACGGTTGGTAAGGTAATCTTCAATGGAATTTTGCCAAAGGAATTCACTTACCTTAATGAACCAACTTCAACTAACTTGCATGGATACGTTCCTGACAAGTACTTCTTGAAGCCAGGTGAGGATATCCATGAACATTTAAAGAATGCTGAATTGGTTAAACCGTTTAAGAAGGGCTTTCTAAGTGACATCATTGCTGAAGTTTACAGTCAATACCAAGTTACGGAAACTTCTGAACTGCTTGACCGAATTAAAGACTTAGGTTATGACAAATCCACTAAATCTGGTTTAACTGTTGGTATTTCTGACATTACTGATTTGAAAGAAAAACCAGAAATTGTTGCTAATGCTCACAAGAAAGTTGATACCATTACTAAACAATTCCGTCGTGGTTTAATCACTAACCAAGAACGTTACGAACGAGTTGTTAACGTTTGGAACGATGCAAAAGATGAAATTCAAAACAAATTAATGAAAAACTTCGATCCTCAGAACCCAATCTTTATGATGAGTGATTCTGGTGCTCGTGGTAACATTTCTAACTTTACTCAGTTAGCTGGAATGCGTGGTTTGATGGCTTCTCCTAATGGTGAAATCATGGAACTACCAATCACTTCTAACTTTAAGGAAGGACTTTCAGTCTTGGAAATGTTCATTTCAACCCACGGTGCTCGTAAAGGTATGACCGATACGGCTCTTAAGACTGCTAACTCTGGTTACTTGACTCGTCGACTTGTCGATGTTGCTCAAGACGTTATTGTCAGAGAAGAAGACTGTGGAACTGATCGTGGATTGGTTGTTCGTGCCATTACTGAAGGTGACGAAATGATCGAACCATTGTATGACCGAATTCTTGGTCGTAATGCAATGAAGACCGTTAAGAACCCTAAGACTGGTAAAGTAATTGTTAAGAAGAATCAAATGATTGATGAAGACGTCGCACAAGAAATTGTGGACGCTGGCATTGATTCAGTTGAGATTCGTTCGGCATTTACATGTAACACAGCTCACGGTGTTTGTGAGAAGTGTTATGGTCGAAACCTTGCTACTGGTGACGAAGTTGAAGTTGGTGAAGCTGTTGGTACCATTGCCGCTCAATCAATCGGTGAACCTGGTACTCAGTTAACCCTTCGAACTTTCCATACCGGTGGTGTTGCAAGTAGTTCTGATATTACCCAAGGACTTCCTCGTGTTCAAGAAATCATGGAAGCTCGTAATCCTAAAGGTAAAGCAATTATCAGTGAAGTTACTGGTACCGTTGAATTAATTGAAGAAGATCCTGCCGAAGGGATTAAGGAAGTTACCGTTAAAGGTAAGTCCGATACCCGAAAGTACAAGGTTCCAATTAAGGCTCGTATGAGAGTTGCTGAAGGCGATACTGTTCGTCGTGGTGATCCTCTTAATGAAGGTTCAATTGATCCTAAGGAATTGCTTAAAGTTCGTGATGTTTTGTCAACTGAAACTTACTTGTTAACTGCGGTTCAAGAAGTTTATAGAAGACAAGGTGTTGAAGTTAACGATAAGCATGCCGAAATCATGGTACGACAAATGTTACGTAAGGTTCGAGTTATGGACCCAGGTGACACTGATATCTTACCTGGTACTTTGATGGACATTGATGACTTCAAAGACCGTAATAAGGATGCAGTTATTAGTGGTAAAACACCTGCAACTGCTCGTCCAGTCTTGCTTGGAATTACTAAGGCTGCTCTTGAAACTAACAGTTTCTTGTCAGCTGCGTCATTCCAGGAAACCACTCGTGTTCTTACTGATGCCGCAATTCGTGGTAAGGTTGATCCATTAGTTGGTTTGAAGGAAAATGTTATCATTGGTAAGTTATTACCTGCTGGAACTGGTGTTGGAAAATACGAAAACATCGAACCAGAAGAAGAGGGTAAGACTTCTACCAAGGGCGTTACTTCTTTAAGTGATGTTGAAAAAGAAATGCAACAAAAAAATTCTAGTAAAAACTAGATTTTAAACTAAAAGAGCTCATCTTATGATGAGCTCTTTTTTGATACATATTTTGATTGAATTAATCTTTTTTAAACGTGACTTCATTATCATTAAGGGATGCAATCCTCGCCAAGGATTCAAGATGAATTCCATGATTCGTGATCCAGTCAGCACCAGGTTGAAATGATTTTTCAATTACGATTCCAACCCCAACGAGATGAGCTTGAGCAGCTTTTACAATTTTAATCATCCCCTTGGTTGCTTCGCCATTGGCGAGAAAATCATCAATAATTAGAACATTATCATTAGGTGAAATAAATTTCTTTTCGATGAAAATCCGATTTGTTTTTTGCTTGGTGTATGAATATACATCGGCGGAGTAGGCCGCATCATTTAAAGTAGAGGGTTTCTTCTTTCGTGCAAAGATAACCGGGACACCCAATACTAGTCCAGTCATGACCGCTGGTGCAATTCCTGATGATTCTACAGTGATAACCTTAGTGATGTTGTCATCAGCAAAGCGTTTCACAAATTCCTTGCCAATTTCATACATTAAAGTTGGATCAATTTGATGATTTAAAAAGGAATTGACCTTTAAAATGTTGCCAGGTAAGACCTGACCTTTATTTTTGATTGCATCTTCTAATTCTTTCATTAATTATTCTCCCATTCAAAAAGACCCTAGGTACAGTCGTCTAGGGTCTTGTTCTAATAGTTTGGAATTATGGTTCCAAGTAGAGACAGCCGACCCATTACGGCGATATATTAGACTTTTAGTTATTAATGCAATAATAATTGAATTTTATGGTTTTGGCAAACTAGATTAATATGATAAGTAGGGCGGTATAAATGAATGGAACAAACGCGATCACGTGCTTTGTCATTATAAATGAATAGATAATGGCTAGGAGGGATCCAATTAGTATGACGATATTAGTGAGAAGGATGCCGTGAGCAATTGTTAAAATCAAAAATAAATCTAAATCCCCATCTCCGATCAAATGAGCATGTTGATTTATGATTATGAGAATCAAGTAACATAAGATTTCAAGGAAAATGATGGCAAATGACTGCGAAGAAATGGTAACGGCAAGTGCGAGTGAGATGACCGAATAGGGCAATGGAAAGTGATAGGTTAACAAGTCGAAGGTGGCTGAGATTTGAATTAATAAAAGTAAGCATAAGTTTTTGCCATTGCTTAAATTGGTTGGTGGAAATAATGTAAAAGTTAGAGCTGTCGTACATTCAAAGTAGAATAGGTAAAACGGCAAGTGTGCCTTACACTTTCGGCACTTTCCCAGTTGAATCAGATAACTAACGATTGGGATGAGTTCATACCATTTTAAGGTAACTTGACAACGACTACAGTGGGACCGTTCCACGATGAAGCTTTGGTGTGAAATTGTTCGTTCCACCATGACGTTTAAAAGGGAACCAACGATGGATCCCACAACAAACCAGTAAATTAGCATAATAAAACCTCCACCAAAAAGTACGGAAACTAGGAGAAGTCTTGTTGACACGTCTTTTTCTACGTGGTATTCTACTTATTGTGCTTATAAACAACTAAGCGATTTTTTTAACTTCAAAAAAGAACCGCCTGGATGTGTGGACTTAAAAAATATATTATATTAGGAAAGGGAGGACTTTTTAGATGCCTACAATTAATCAATTGGTTCGTAAAGGCCGTAAATCTAGAACTTCTAAATCAAAATCCCCAGCTTTAGGCTTCGGATATAACAGTTACAAAAAGAAAAACACACAAAACCCTGCACCTCAGAAACGTGGAGTTGCAACTCGTGTTGGTACTATGACTCCTAAAAAGCCTAACTCAGCTTTACGTAAGTACGCTCGTGTTAGACTTTCTAACTTGATTGAAGTTACTGCATACATTCCTGGAATTGGACATAACTTGCAAGAGCATAGTGTTGTTTTAATTCGTGGTGGACGTGTTAAGGATTTGCCTGGTGTTAGATATCATGTTGTTCGTGGTGCTTTAGATACTGCGGGTGTAAGTGATCGTCGCCAAGGTCGTTCTAAATACGGTACTAAGAAACCGAAGGAATAGACAATTAATTAAGTTATTATTGAGGAGGACTTTTACATGCCTAGAAAAGGGAAAGTGCAAAAAAGAGAAATCCTTCCTGATCCAATCTACAACTCAAAATTGGTTTCTAAATTAATTAACCATTTGATGTTAGATGGTAAGAGAGGGACTGCATCAGAAATTTTATACGGTGCATTTGACATGATCAAAGATCAAACTGGAAATGACCCAGTTGATGTATTCGAAGAAGCAATGAAGAACGTTATGCCAGTTCTTGAAGTTAAGGCTCGTCGTGTTGGTGGCTCTAACTACCAAGTTCCAATCGAAGTTCGTCCTGATCGAAGAACTACTTTAGGCTTACGTTGGATTGTTAACTATGCAAGACTACGTGGTGAACATACTATGACTGAACGTCTTGCAAAAGAAATCATCGATGCTTCAAATAACACCGGTGCAGCAGTTAAGAAGCGTGAGGATACTCACAAGATGGCCGAAGCTAACCGTGCCTTTGCACATTACCGTTGGTAATCAGCATTTAGCTTTTTTTACTGTTAAAGTGGGTGGCTAAAGTGATTTAGCCACTTTTTTAAAATAATGAAATTGTGAATGATTGAGAGGAGTTAAATAATGGCTAACAAGCGAGAATTCCCGTTAGACAAAACTCGTAATATTGGTATTGTTGCCCATATTGATGCCGGTAAGACTACTACTACTGAACGTATCTTGTACTATACCGGTCGTATCCACAAAATTGGTGAAACCCATGAAGGGGATTCACAAATGGACTGGATGGAAGAAGAAAAAGAACGTGGTATCACCATTACTTCAGCTGCTACTACTGCTGAATGGAAGGGATACCGTGTTAACATCATCGATACCCCAGGACACGTTGATTTCACTGCCGAAGTTGAACGTTCACTTCGTGTTCTAGATGGTGGAATTGTTGTTCTAGACGGTCAAGCTGGGGTTGAACCACAGACTGAAACCGTATGGCGTCAATCATCAGACTTTGCTGTTCCACGAATTGTTTTCATTAACAAGATGGATAAAGTGGGTGCTGATTTTGACATGTCAGTAAAGAGTTTGCACGATCGTTTAGGTGCTAACGCCCAAGCTGTTCAGATGCCAATTGGTGCTGAAGCAGATTTTACTGGTGTTATTGATTTAATTACCATGCAAGCATACGTCTATGACGAAGACAAAGAGGGATCAGAATGGGATGTTGATGAAATCCCTGCTGATATGCAAGAAGAGGCTCAAAAGCGTCATGATGCATTAATTGAGGCCGTTGCTGATGTTGATGATGACATCATGGAGAAATTCTTGGATGGAAAGGAAATCTCACAAGATGACCTTAAAGCCGGAATCCGTCGTGCAACCTTAAATCTTGACTTTTACCCTGTATTCGCTGGTTCTGCGTTCAAGAATAAGGGAGTTCAGATGTTGATGGATGGTGTTGTTGACTATCTTCCATCTCCACTTGATGTTCGTCCTTACACTGCTCTTGACCCAGATGATGACGACAAGAAGGTTGAAATTCGTGCTAATGATAAAGAACCATTTGCTTCACTAGCATTTAAGATTGCTACCGATCCATACGTTGGTCGTTTGACTTACATTCGTGTATATCGTGGTACTTTAAAGGCCGGTTCATACGTCTTGAATGCTACTAATGGTAAACGTGAACGTGTTGGTCGTCTTCTTCAAATGCATTCCAATAATCGTCAAGAAATTCCAGAAGTATTCTCAGGTGATATTGCTGCTGCAATTGGTTTGAAGAATACTACCACTGGTGATTCATTGACTGATCCAGATCATCCCTTACATCTTGAATCAATGGAATTCCCTGAACCAGTTATTCAGGT
Source organism: Fructilactobacillus fructivorans (assembly GCF_000814735.1). Classification (NCBI taxonomy): domain Bacteria; kingdom Bacillati; phylum Bacillota; class Bacilli; order Lactobacillales; family Lactobacillaceae; genus Fructilactobacillus; species Fructilactobacillus fructivorans. The sequence goes on along the minus strand of NZ_JOJZ01000020.1, from coordinate 67,037 downwards.
TGCTGTTGAACCAAAAACTAAGGCTGATCAAGATAAGATGAATGATGCTTTACAAAAGTTATCTGAAGAAGACCCAACCTTTAGAGCTGAAACTAATCCTGAAACTGGTCAAACTTTAATTGCCGGAATGGGTGAACTTCAGTTGAACATTTTGATTGAACGTATGAGACGTGAATTTAACGTTGAAGCTAACATCGGTGCTCCTCAAGTTGCTTATCGTGAAGCCTTTACTAAACCAGTTAAAGCTGAAGGTAAGTTCATTCGTCAGTCTGGTGGTAAAGGTCAATATGGTGATGTTTGGATTGAATTTACTCCAAACGACGAAGGAAAGGGATTCGAATTCGACGATGCCATCGTTGGTGGTGTTGTTCCTAGAGAATTCATTCCATCAGTTGAACAAGGTCTAAAAGAAGCCATGGAGAATGGTGTCCTTGCTGGATATCCATTGATTGATCTGAAGGCTAAGCTTTATGATGGTAGTTATCATGAAGTCGATTCAAGTGAAGCTGCATTTAAGATTGCTGCCTCAATTGCCTTGAGAGAAGCTGCTAAGAAAGCTGATCCAGTTATTCTTGAACCAATCATGAAAGTTGATATTCGTGTTCCAGAAGAATACATGGGTGATGTCATGGGACAAGTTACTGCTCGACGTGGAAACGTTGAGGGTATGGAAGCCCAGGATAAAGCACAAAATATCCATGCAATGGTTCCACTATCAGAAATGTTTGGTTATGCAACTGACTTGCGTTCTGCTTCTCAGGGACGTGGAACATTCGTAATGAGCTTTGATCACTACAGTGCTGTTCCTAAGAGCATTCAGGAAGACATCATTAAGAAAAATGGTGGCGACAACAAAAAGGAAGAAAAGTAATTTCTTTAAAAGTTCTAGAAATTTGAAATGGTTTCTAGAACTTTTTTTATTGCTAATATTCTGAGAACCCTTGAAAAGTCAAAGAATATCAGGTATGATAGTTAAGTACTTGGTTTTGGGGGATAGACTGCCCAAAATTGTACAATGTTTAGCTTTGATGTGGGAGGTTGCGACACACCCGGCCGCTTTGCCATGCGAGGATGTGCCGGTAATTTCCACGGAGCTAGTCTTATTTTGAAAATAGACGAAGGAGGGAAAAACATGGCAAAAGAAAAGATTCGTATTCGTTTGAAAGCTTATGAACACCGTATTTTAGATCAAGCTGCTGACAAGATTGTGGCAACTGCACAACGGACTGGTGCTACTATTTCTGGTCCAATTCCATTACCAACGGACAGAGCCCTATATACCGTATTAGCATCACCATTTAAGTACAGTAAAGCTCAAGAACAATTTGAAATGTTAACTCACAAGCGTTTAATTGATATTTTGAACCCAACACCTAAAACTGTTGATTCATTAATGAAATTAGACTTGCCAAGTGGTGTTGACATCGAGATCAAACTATAATAATTACAGAATATCGGAGGTGTACTCATGGCTAAAAAAGGAATCTTAGGTAAAAAAGTCGGAATGACTCAAGTTTTTACTGATAACGGTGAACTCGTTCCAGTTACTGTTGTTGATGTAACCCCTAACGTTGTTTTACAAGTTAAGAACAACAAATCAGATGGTTACGATGCAATTCAACTTGGATTCGATGACAAACGTCCAGTATTAAGCAATAAACCTGAACAAGGTCATGTTAAAAAAGCAAAAACTACTCCTAAGCGCTTCATTCGTGAAATCAGAGATGTTGACTTGGGAGATTACAAAGTTGGAGACAAAGTTAAAGCTGATGTATTTCAACCAGGTGACGTCGTTGATGTAACGGGTACTACTAAAGGTCATGGTTACCAAGGTAACATCCATAAAAACGGACAACGTCGTGGACCTGAAACCCACGGATCAAGATATCACCGTCGTCCCGGTTCATTAGGTGTCATCATTAACCGAGTTGTTAAGGGTATGAAATTACCAGGACGAATGGGTAACAATCGAGTTACCATTCAAAATCTTGAAGTTGTTAATGCAGACGTTGATAACAACGTATTGTTAATCAAGGGAAATGTTCCTGGTGCAAACAAATCATTAGTAACAGTTAGAACATCAGTTATTGAATCAAGAAAATAAGAAAGGAGGAACCGTAGATGGCAAGCGTAACATTATACAAACAAGACGGTAGTAAACAAGGAACGGTTGATTTAAACGATGCTGTTTTTGCCGTTGAACCAAATGAAAACGTTGTTTACGACACTGTCGTAATGCAAAGAGCATCACAACGCCAAGGTACTAATGGTGTTAAATCCAGAGGTAAAGTGCGTGGTGGTGGTAAGAAACCATGGCGTCAAAAGGGTACTGGCCGTGCTCGTCAAGGTTCCATTCGTGCCCCACAATGGGTTGGCGGTGGAGTTGTCTTCGGACCAACCACTCGTTCATACGCATATCACCTTCCAAAGAAGGTTACTAGATTAGCTGTTAAATCAGTTCTTTCTGAAAAAGTTGCAAATGATGATTTAGTAGTAGTTGATTCATTAGACTACAAGGCTCCAAAGACTAAGGATTTATCAGATCTTTTAAAGAAACTGGACGCATCAACTAAGACACTAGTAGTTTTGGAAGATAACAATGAAAACGCCGCACGTTCCGCAAGAAATATTGAGAATGTACGAGTTATTAATGCCAAGAGTGTTAATACACTTGATGTGTTAAACAGTAATAAGGTTGTTATTACAAAAGCTGCTCTTTCTCAAGTAGAGGAGGTGCTCGCATAATGGAAGCACGAGATATCATTTTACGTCCGGTAGTTACTGAAGCTTCAACCGATGTAATGGACGACAAAAAATATACTTTTGATGTTGATGTACGAGCAACTAAGACTCAAGTTAAAAATGCTGTTGAAGAGATTTTTAACGTTAAAGTTGTTAAAGTTAATATTATGAATGTAAAAGGTAAGAAAAAGCGACAAGGACAATATGTAGGACGCACAAAGAAGCGTCGTAAGGCTATTGTTACTTTGTCCGATGATTCTGATGAAATTAAGATTTTCTCAGAAGAATAATCTTTGAATAGGAGGGAAATAACGTGGCTCTAAAAAAGTACAAACCAACTACTAATGGCCGTCGTAATATGACTAGTATTGACTATAGTGAAATTACTACCAACGTGCCAGAAAAAAGTTTAATTGAGTCAAATGCTCATAGCGGTGGTCGTAATAGCCAAGGTAAAATGACTGTTCGACATCGTGGTGGTGGAAACAAACATCGTTATCGTTTAATTGATTTTAAGCGTGATCACGATGGCGTTCCTGCAACCGTTAAGACCATTGAATATGATCCAAACAGAACCGCAAACATTGCCTTAATCGTTTATGAAGACGGAGTTAAATCATATATCATTGCGCCTAAGGGATTGAAAGTTGGAGATGTTGTTGAATCTGGTAAGGATGCTGATATTAAGGCTGGTAACACTCTTAGATTAGCTGATATTCCTGTTGGTTCAACTATCTTTAATATCGAATTAAAGCCTGGTAAGGGTGGACAACTTGTTCGTTCTGCTGGGGCTTCAGCACAATTACTTGGAAACGAAGGAAAGTATGCATTAGTTAAATTGCCATCTGGCGAAGTTAGAATGGTACTTTCAGTTTGCCGTGCTACTGTTGGTAGTGTTGGTAATGATGAACATGGATTAGTTGTTTGGGGTAAAGCTGGTAGAACTCGTTACCGTGGTCAAAGACCTCACGTACGTGGATCTGTTATGAACCCTAACGATCACCCACATGGTGGTGGTGAAGGTAAAGCTCCAGTTGGTTACCCAAGTCCATTGTCTCCATGGCATAAGAAGACAACTGGTAAGAAGACTAGATCAAAGAAAGCACGTTCAAACAAGTTTATTGTTCGTCACCGTAAAGGTTCAAAGATGTAGTCTGAATCATTTATTTATTGAGTAATCGCAGAGGAGGTTTCATAATGAGTCGAAGTTTAAAAAAGGGACCTTTTGCCGATCAATCACTATTAAAGAAGATCGATGCACAAAAAGATCAAGATAAAAAATCGGTAATTAAAACATGGTCACGTCGTTCAACCATTTTCCCAAGCTTTATTGGATACACCATTGCTGTTTACAATGGTAGAAAACATGTCCCAGTTTACATTCAAGAAGACATGGTGGGCCACAAGCTCGGAGAATTCGTACCTACTCGTACATTCCATGGACATGGAAATGGCGACGCAGATAAAAAGACAGTTTAAGCAAGGAGGATAACCAATGGCTGAACAACAAGTTACATCAGCAAAAGCTACTGCAAAGACTGTTCGTATCGCCGCTCGTAAGGTTCGCCTTGTTGTAGATCTTATTAGAGGCAAAAGCGTATCAGAAGCTACTGCAATTTTAAAGTTCACCCCTAGAGGTGCTTCACCAGTTGTAGAAAAGGTTTTGATGTCAGCTGTAGCAAATGCAGAAAATAATTTTGATTTAGATCGTCAAGATCTAGTTGTTAGTGAAGCATATGTTAACGAAGGACCAACCTTAAAACGTTTCCGTCCCCGTGCTAAAGGTTCTGCTTCACCAATCAACAAAAGAACTAGTCACATTACAATTGTAGTGTCAGAAAAGTAGGAGGGATAAACGTGGGTCAAAAAATTAATCCAAATGGTTTACGAATTGGCGTTAACCGTGGTTGGCAAGCTAAATGGTATGCTAACGACGATAAGTTCGCTTCATACTTAAACGAAGATTTAAAAATTCGTAACTATCTAGCAAAGAGACTCGCTGATGCTTCTGTATCAAGTGTTGACATTGAACGTGCTGCAAAGCGTGTTAATGTTTCTATTCATACTGCAAAACCAGGAATGGTTATTGGTAAAGGTGGAGCAGAAGTTGAAAGTCTACGTAAAGAATTAAACAAGTTAACTGGCCGTCGTGTTCATGTTAATATTGTTGAAGTTAAAAAGCCCGACCTAGAAGCTGATCTTGTTGGTGAAAACGTAGCAAGACAACTTGAAGGTCGTGTAGCATTCCGTCGTGCAATGCGTCAGGCAATGCAAAGAGTTATGCGTTCTGGAGCAAAAGGTGTTAAAGTTCAATCTTCAGGTCGTTTAAATGGTGCTGATATGACACGAATCGAGAGATATTCAGATGGAAGTGTTCCACTTCATACTCTTAGAGCTGATATCGATTATTCATGGAATGAAGCAGATACTACTTACGGTAAAATCGGTGTTAAGACTTGGATCAACCGTGGTGAAGTTTTGCCCGATAAACCGGAGGAAAAAACTGAAAAAGGAGGGAAATAAGCATGCTAGTACCTAAACGTGTTAAGTTCAGGAGACAACACAGAGGTAAGTTGCGTGGTCATTCAAAAGGTGGAAATACTGTTACTTTTGGTGATTACGGTTTGCAAGCACTTGATTCACATTGGATCAGTAACAGACAAATCGAAGCTTGCCGTGTTGCCATGACTCGTTATATGAAACGTGGTGGAAAAGTTTGGATCAAAATTTTCCCTCAAAAATCATATACTGAAAAAGGTATCGGTGTTCGAATGGGTAAAGGTAAAGGTACCCCAGCAGGTTGGGTTTCAACTGTTAGACGCGGAAAAGTTCTTTTCGAAGTTGGCGGTGTTTCCAAAGAAACTGCTGAAGAAGCTTTACGTTTAGCATCCATGAAGTTGCCTGTTAGAACCCGAGTTATTAAACGTGAGGAAGTAGGTGGCGAATCAAATGAAGGCTAAAGAAATTAATGAATTAACCACTGATGAAATGCGTGCTAAGGAACAAGATTACAAGAAAGAATTGTTTAATCTTCGTTTTCAATTAGCCACTGGTCAATTAGAAAATACTGCTAGATTGAAGACTGTGCGAAAAACAATCGCTAGAATCAAGACGGCGTTAAGACAACAAGAATTAAAGAAATAGAATACGATAGAAAGGAAGGTTAACACTTTATGAGCGAAGAACGTAACGAACGTAAGAGTTACAGAGGCCGTGTTGTTTCAGACAAGATGGATAAAACCATTACAGTTGTTGTTGAAACTTACAAAACTCATCCAACTTACGGGAAACGTATTAAATATTCTAAGAAATATAAAGTTCAAGATGAAAATAACGAAGCAAAAGTTAACGATATTGTTGACATCATGGAAACTCGTCCATTGTCTAAGACTAAGCGCTTCCGTCTAGTAGACGTTGTTGAAAAGGCAGTTATTATCTAGCTTTTTTATCTATCGTATTCTGATTTTAAGTTGAAGGGAGGACACTAACCATGATCCAACAAGAGAGTCGTTTAAAGGTTGCTGACAACTCTGGAGCACGTGAACTTTTAACTATTAAAGTCCTAGGTGGTTCAAGAGTTAGATACGCAGGTATCGGTGATGTGATCGTTGCTACTGTTAAACAGGCAACACCAGGTGGCGTTGTCAAAAAAGGAGACGTCGTTAAGGCTGTTGTTGTTAGAACAAAGTCCGCTGCACACAGAACTGATGGTTCATATATCCGTTTTGATGAAAATGCCGCTGTTTTGATTAACGATGATAAGAGTCCTAAAGGTACCCGTATTTTCGGTCCGGTTGCTCGTGAATTACGTAGTAATAATTTTATGAAGATCGTTTCATTAGCGCCTGAAGTACTTTAATACTATTGGAAAACAAGGAGGTGCCAGGATTATGTTCTTGAAAACTGGTGACAAAGTTCGTGTTATTAGCGGTAAAGATAAGGGTAAAGACGGTAAAGTCGTTAAAACCATTGCTGCTAAGAACCGTGTAGTTGTTGAAGGAATCAACAAGATCAAGAAACATCAAAAGGCTTCACAAGACAATCCCCAAGGTGGAATTGCTGATGTAGATGCTCCAATCGATGCTTCAAATGTAATGCTAATTGATCCATCTACTAACGAACCTACTAAGGTAAGTTTTGAAGTTAAAGATGGCAAAAAAGTTCGTATTTCAAAAAAATCAAACAAACCAATCGATTAGGATTGGAATTGAAAGGAGGAAATTAATCGCATGGCAGCTCGCTTAGAAGAAAGATACAAAGAAGATATTCTCCCAGCACTTGTTAAGAAGTTTGACTATTCGTCAGTAATGGAAGCACCAAAGCTTGACAAAATTGTTTTAAACATGGGTGTTGGTGATGCTGTAACAAATTCTAAAAACCTTGATGAGGCAGTTCAAGAATTAAGTTTAATTTCTGGACAAAAGCCTATTGTAACTAAAGCTAAAAAATCAATTGCCGGTTTCCGTCTTAGAGAAGGAATGCCAATTGGTGCCAAAGTTACATTAAGAGGAGAAAGAATGTACGATTTCTTGGATAAGTTAGTTAATGTTTCATTGCCACGTGTTCGAGATTTCCACGGTGTAAGCAACAAATCATTTGATGGTCGTGGAAATTACACATTGGGTATCAAAGAACAACTAATTTTCCCAGAAATTAATTACGATGATGTTAACCGTGTTAGAGGTTTAGATATCGTACTTGTAACAACCGCTAATACGGATGAAGAATCACATGAATTGTTAGCTCAATTCGGAATGCCATTCGCTAAATAGGAGGTTTAATATTGGCTAAAAAATCATTAATTAAAAAAAGTGAACGTCCAGCTAAGTTCTCAACTCAGAACTACACTCGTTGTGAACGTTGTGGTCGACCTCGTGCGGTTTACCAAAAGTTTCACTTATGCCGAATTTGCTTGAGACAACTTGCCCACAAGGGTCAAATTCCTGGTATGAAGAAAGCTAGTTGGTAAAATAATAAAACTGAAAAGGAGGTTTCACGTTTATGTCCATGACAGATCCAATTGCAGACTTTTTAACTCGAATTCGTAACGCCAATATGGCTAGACACGATTCAGTTGACGTTCCTGCATCAAAAATCAAAAGAAACATTGCTGAAATTTTGAAGCGTGAAGGCTTTGTACGCGATGTTGAATACATCGATGACGATAAACAAGGTGTTATCCGTGTATACCTTAAATATGGAAAAGACAATCAACGTGTTATTACTGGTTTAAAGAGAATTTCAAAGCCAGGATTACGTTCATATGTTAAATCAGATGATGTTCCTAAAGTTTTAAATGGTTTAGGAATTGCAATCATCTCAACTTCAGATGGTGTTATTACTGATAAAGAAGCCCGCGACAAAAAAGTCGGTGGCGAAGTATTAGCATACGTTTGGTAAAAATTAAAAAAGAATTGGAGGTGTTAATATGAGTAGAATTGGTTATAAAACTGTTGATCTTCCAGACGGCGTTGAAGTAAGTCACAGAGGTACTAACGTAACTGTTAAAGGACCAAAGGGAACACTTACTGCCACATTTGCACCAGAAATCAAGATGCAAGTTAAGGGTAATGAAGTAAACTTCACCCCAACTGGCAAGTATGACAATAAAGAACGTGCCTTACATGGTACAACCCGTGCTAACTTCAACAACATGGTTGAAGGAGTTATGAATGGTTTTCATAAGACCCTTAAATTAGTTGGAGTTGGATATCGTGCCCAATTAAAGGGTAATACTTTGACTTTAAACGTTGGTTACTCAAATCCTGTTGAAGTTCAAGTTCCTGAAGATCTCACTGTAGCTGTTCCTGATAACACTACTATTAACATTAGTGGAATCAACAAGCAACATGTTGGTGACTTCGCTGCCGAAGTTCGTTCATACCGTTCACCAGAACCATATAAAGGTAAGGGAATTAGATATGAAAATGAACACATTACCCTCAAGGAAGGTAAGACTGGTAAGTAGTTTAACAATATAAAAAATAAGAGGTGACTATTTTGATTTCCAAACCAGACAAGAATAAAACACGTAAGATTCGTCATAATCGTGTTAGAAGTAAAATTTCTGGTACTGCTGAGTGCCCACGTTTGAACGTTTTCCGTTCTAATAAAAACATTTACGCTCAAGTTATTGATGATGTAAAGGGTGTAACGCTAGCTAGTGCCTCAACTGTTGACAAGGAAGTTTCCGGAAACAATAAATCAGAACAAGCCGCAAGCGTTGGCGCTTTACTCGCTAAACGTGCAGTTGAAAAAAATGTTAAAAATGTTGTTTTTGATCGTGGTGGATACTTATATCACGGACGTGTACAAGCCCTTGCAGATGCAGCACGTGAAAATGGACTTGAATTTTAAAAAAGGAGGAATATAACGCACATGGCAAAGTTTATTAATCCAGACAAACTGGACTTAGAAGATAACGTTGTTGCTATCAACCGGATCACTAAGGTTGTTAAGGGTGGTCGTCGACTACGCTTTGCTGCATTAGTTGTTGTTGGTGACAAAAATGGCCACGTTGGCTTTGGTACTGGTAAAGCTCAAGAAGTTCCTGAAGCGATCAGAAAAGCCGTTGATAGTGCCCAAAAGAACTTGATTGAAGTCCCAATTGTTGGAACTACTATCCCTCACGAAGTTATCGGTCGTTATGGCGGTGGAAAGATCATGTTGAAGCCTGCTGAAGAAGGTTCTGGAGTTGCTGCTGGTGGTGCTGTTCGATCAGTTATGGAATTAGCTGGTGTGAATGATGTTACTAGTAAGCGTTTAGGCTCTGATACACCTGTTAACGTAATTCGTGCAACTTTTGAAGGTCTTAAAGATCTTAAGGATGCTGAAGAAATTTCATCATTACGTGGTGTATCATCAGATCACTTAGCTGAATAATAAGGAGGGGTTAGAAGATGGCTCAATTAAAGATTACTTTAGTTCATAGTGCTGCTCACCGTCTCCCTAAACAACGTAAGATTGTTAAGGCCCTTGGATTGGGACGAGTAAATAGTAGTGTTATTAAACCTGACAATGAAGCAACTCGTGGAGCTCTATTCAAGATTGCTCATTTAATCAAGGTTGAACAAATCGATTAATATTCTTTAAAAGATAAGGAGGTGCAACTCAATGAAGTTAAATGAATTAAAAGCTGCTAAGGGTTCACGTTCATCAAGAACTCGTTTAGGTCGTGGACTTGGTAGTAAAGGTAAGACTTCAGGTCGTGGCCAAAAAGGCCAAAAAGCTCGTGGAAAGACACGGATTGGTTTTGAAGGTGGCCAAATGCCTTTATACCGTCAAATTCCAAAACGTGGATTTACCAACTTCAACAGAAAAGTATTAGCTATTGTTAACTTGGCTGATTTAGATAATTTTGATGATGGCTCAGAAGTAACTCCAGATGTTTTGATTCAAGCTGGAATGATCAAAGGCTCAAACGATGGCGTTAAAGTTCTTGCAGATGGCAAGCTAACTAAGAAGCTCACTGTTAAAGCTAACAAATTCTCAAAGAGTGCTGAAAAAGCAATTGAAGATGCCGGCGGTAAAGCTGAGGTGATTTAATGTTCACTACCTTAAAGAATGCGTTTGAAGAAAAAGATATTAGAAAAAGGATTTTATTTACCCTTTTTGTATTGGCAGTCTTTCGTTTAGGTGCATATATTACGGTACCTGGAATCAATGCCGAAGCTCTACAAAGCGTAGCATCTTCGGGTTTAGTTAATGTATTAAATATGTTTAGTGGTGGTGGATTAACTAATTATTCATTGTTTGCAATGGGTGTTTCTCCATACATTACTGCACAAATTGTTGTTCAGTTACTTCAAATGGATATTGTTCCTCGATTCGTTGAATGGGGGAAGCAAGGTGAAGTTGGAAGACAAAAACTGGATCAAGTAACTAGATGGTTGACGATTGTATTAGCTTTCGTTCAATCAATTGGTATTACTGCTGGATTTAACGCATTAAGTAGTTTGCACTTGGTTAAAAACCCAGGAATGGGGACCTACATTAGTATTGGTTTGATCTTAACCGGTGGAACAATGCTTACTACTTGGATGGGTGATATGATTACTGATAAAGGAATTGGTCAAGGAGTTTCCATGATCATCTTTGCCGGAATTGTTGCCGAAATGCCAACTGGGATCATGAGTGTTTATCGTCAATATGTCGAAGGCACCCCAATGAATCAAATGTGGAAACCAGCCTTGTTTATCATTGCGTTGATCATTGTAATTTTAATCATCGTGACCTTTGTTACTTGGGTACAGCAAGCTGAACGTAGGATTCCAATTCAATATACTAGAAGAACATCAGGTTCGCCTGACAGCAGTTACCTTCCTTTGAAGGTTAATGTTGCTGGAGTTATTCCAGTTATTTTCGCAAGTGCATTTATTTCCACTCCTCAAACGATTTTGATGTTTTTCACCAAAAACTTTCAGGGAGCTGGTTGGTATGAATTTCTAAGTAAGTTGTTTAATATGCAAACTCCACTTGGAGCGGCATTTTACACTTTCTTAATTGTTGTATTTACTTTCTTCTATGCGTTTGTTCAAGTTAACCCACAAAAATTATCAGAGAATTTGCAAAAGCAGGGTAGCTATATCCCAGGTGTATGGCCTGGCCATGAAACGCAGTTGTACATCTCTCGTTTACTTATGAGACTAAGTACTGTCGGTGCTTTGTTTTTAGGAATCGTTTCTTTAATTCCGTTAGTTGCCCAAAACGTATGGAATCTAAATCAATCCATTGGATTAGGTGGTACAAATCTGTTGATTATTGTTGGAGTGGCAATTGAAACCATTCAACAAATTCGAGGTTTAATGATGAGAAAAGAGTACGTTGGATTTATTCAAAGCACTCCAGATGACAACAAGTAGTGGAGGAATTTAAATGTCAATGAATTTATTATTAATGGGTCTCCCAGGAGCCGGAAAAGGTACTCAAGCTGAATTCATTGTTCAAAAATATGGCATCCCACATATTTCAACTGGGGACATATTTCGAGCAGCAATGAAAAATAAAACCCCCATGGGTGTAAAAGCTCAACAGTATATCGATAAGGGAGAACTTGTTCCTGATGATGTTACCTGTGGGATTGTTGAGGATCGTCTCAAACAGCCTGACACAGACAAAGGATATTTGTTAGACGGTTTTCCTAGAAACATTGATCAGGCTAAAAGTCTGGAAGATATGACTAGGAAAATGGGCAAAGAGTTAGATGCAGTTATTAACATTGAGGTTGACCCTAAGGTCTTAGTTGATCGTTTATCGGGTCGGTTCATCTGTAAAAACTGTGGCGCAACTTATCATAAATTATATAAGAAGCCTATAGTTGATGGTACTTGTGATGTTTGCGGTGCTCATGTGTTTTACCAAAGAAGTGATGATAAACCTGAAACTGTTAAAAATCGTCTAAAAGTTAATGAGAAGAGTAATGCTCCTCTAATTGATTTTTATAAAGATCGCGGTATTTTACATTCAGTTGACGGTGATCGGGACATTGCAGACGTTAGTAAAGACATTGATAAAATTCTTAGCAACTTAAATTAGCAAACTGTCGTTTAATTGCTGGAATAGCAGTAATGTGGTATATTATAGTTTGTATGTCTATTTGTAAGTAATACTTACGAGTTTAGTAATTTTGGAGGATTATTCGTGTCTAAAAATAATGTAATTGAAGTTGAGGGTAAAGTTTCTGAAACTTTACCTAATGCAATGTTTAAGGTCGAGCTTGAAAATGGTCATGAAATTTTGGCACACGTTTCTGGTAAGATCAGAATGCATTACATTCGTATCCTGCCAGGAGATCGTGTAACCGTTGAAATGTCACCGTATGATTTAACAAAGGGTCGAATTACTTATCGATTTAAGTAAGCCCTTCATATAGGAGGTTATTAAAATGAAAGTACGTCCATCAGTAAAAAAAATGTGTGAACATTGTAAGATTATTAAGAGAAAAGGCCGTGTGATGGTGGTTTGCCCTGTAAACCCTAAGCACAAGCAAAGACAAGGAAAATAATTAAATTAGAATTATAGGAGGTGGATTTAATGGCTCGTATTGCCGGAGTTGATTTACCACGTGATAAGCGAATCGTTATTGCTTTAACATACATTTATGGTGTTGGAAACACAACTGCTCAACAAGTTTTGAAAAAAGCTGGAGTATCAGAAGACGTTCGTGTACGTGATTTAACACCTGATCAAGAAGATAAGATCAGAGAAGCTCTCGATGGTTACACAATCGAAGGTGACTTACGTAGAGAAGTTACTATGAGCATCAAGACTCTTCAAGAAATCGGTTCATATCGTGGAATGCGTCATCGTCGTGGTTTACCTGTTAGAGGTCAACATACGAAGAATAACGCACGTACAAGAAAAGGTAAGAAAACCACAATCACTGGTAAAAAATAATAAAGAAGGAGGCTATCAGTTTCTATGGCTAAAACTAAAAATACTCGTAAGCGTAAAGCAAGAAAAAACGTTGAGTCTGGTGTAGCACATATTCACTCAACTTTTAATAACACTTTGGTTATGATTACCGATGTTCAAGGAAATGCTATTGCATGGTCATCAGCTGGTGCATTAGGATTCCGTGGAAGTCGTAAATCTACTCCATTTGCTGCTCAAATGGCTGCTGAAGCAGCTGCTAAGACTGCAATGGAACATGGAATGAAATCAGTAGAAGTTGCTGTTAAAGGTCCTGGTTCAGGTCGTGAATCAGCTATTCGTGCTTTACAAAGTACTGGTTTGGAAGTTGCTGCAATTCGAGATGTAACTCCAGTTCCACATAATGGTTCTCGTCCTCCAAAACGTCGTAGAGTTTAATATTTAATGAACGTTAAAGTTTTAAATTACTCAATGCGTTTTGAAAGGGGTAGAGACTACAATGATTGAATTTGAAAAGCCAAACATTCACAAAATTGAAGAAACAGACAACTATGGTGAAATAGTTGTAGAACCACTCGAAAGAGGATATGGTACAACGCTTGGCAATTCACTGCGACGTGTTTTGTTAGCATCATTACCAGGTGCTGCGGTAACCAGTATTCAAATCGACGGTGTCCTACACGAATTTTCAACTGTAAAGGGTGTAGTTGAAGACGTTACTCAAATTATCTTGAATGTTAAAAAGATTAATTTGAAAATCAACTCAGATGACAATGAAACAAAGTCAATGAGTATTAATGTAACGGGACCAGCCGACGTAACCGCAGGTGATATTGTAACTGACAGTGATGTTGAAATTTTAAATCCTGACTTACACATTGCAACGGTTGCCGATGGAGCTACATTCCATATGAACATGACTGCCAATAAAGGTCGTGGCTATGTTTCTGCTGAAGAAAACAAAGCTAAAAACGATGGTATGCCAATTGGTGTTCTACCAGTTGATTCTATTTATACCCCAATCGAACGTGTTAATTATCAAGTAGAAGATGCACGTGTTGGTCAACGTGATGATTACGACAAGTTGACATTAGACGTTTGGACCAATGGTTCAATTACTCCTTCCGATGCAATTAGTTTGGCAGCTAAGATTTTAAATCAACATTTCCAATTGTTTATTGATTTAACTGACAGAGCCAAGAATGCAAACGTTATGGTTGAGAAGGAAGAAAGCCATAAGGAAAAAATGCTTGAAATGTCAATTGAAGAATTAGATCTTTCGGTTCGTTCATACAATTGTTTGAAACGTGCTGGAATCAATACTGTGCAAGAATTAACTGATAAGTCTGAAGCTGACATGATGAAGGTTAGAAATCTAGGCCGGAAGTCACTTGATGAAGTCAAAGAAAAACTAGCAGCATTAGGACTATCTTTACGTAAAGAAGACTAAAAAGGAGGATATCCGGTTATGAGTTATCGCAAACTACAACGTACGAGTGCTCAACGTCGTGCTTTACTTCGTAATTTAACCACTGACTTAATTGTTAAAGGTCAAATTAAAACAACAGAAGCTCGCGCTAAGGATGTTAGATCATTAGCCGACAAGATGGTTACCTTAGGTAAGAAGGGTGACTTGAACGCACGTCGTCAAGCTGCAGCTTACTTACAAAATACCATTGCTGATGTAAAGGAAGACGGCGATAGTATCAAAGTAACTAGTGCATTGCAAAAGTTGTTTGACGAAGTTGCACCTAAGTATGCTGACCGTAATGGTGGTTACACTCGCATTCTTAAGACAATGCCTCGTCGTGGTGACGGTGCACCAATGGTAATCTTACAATTTGTCGAATAATTTCGATATTTGATAAGAAATAATAATATTTCACTATAGGAATCACTAAGATTAAAGGTATAAAGTGTTATGATGATGGATTTTCCAAGTCTAGCTTGAATGTGGTTAATTCCATGCGCCTTAATCTTTTAGTGATTTTTTTATACATAATTTTAAACGGAGGGTTGCCAAATGGATCCAATCATTAAGGTTTCAAATCTTTCATTTCAATATGATGATGAAGATGCTTCTAAAATATTAGATGACATTTCTTTTCAGTGTGAAAAGGGTGAATATGTTTCTTTGATTGGGAAAAACGGTAGCGGTAAAAGTACCATTGCTAAATTAATTGATGGGCTTTTAGCTCCACAAACTGGAACAATTAAGATTAATGACATTGGGTTAAGTTCTCATGAAAATGACCGAGAGATGCGAAAGTCGATTGGATTAGTATTTCAAAATCCGGACGATCAATTTGTGGGTGCTACCGTAGCTAGTGACGTGGCCTTTGGTCTTGAAAATCGTGCTGTTCCGAGAGAAATAATGAAATCAAAAGTTGAGGTGGCCCTTAAGAAGGTTGGCATGTGGGACTTTCGAAATGAGATGCCAAGTAGCCTTTCTGGGGGACAAAAACAAAGGGTAGCCATTGCGGGAGCCATTGTTTTAGATCCTCAGATTTTGATTCTTGACGAAGCAACGAGCATGTTGGATCCGTTAGCAACGAAACAAATCCATGAAGTTGTAAACAAATTAAATCAAAAGCAAAACATGACAATTCTTTCCATCACGCATGATATTAACGTGACGGCTAAATCTGATCGGATTTTGGCATTAAATGATAGTAAGATTATATTTGATGGTAAACCAAGTGTCTTTTTTCAAAAGCATGAATTAATTGCGAACATGGATCTAGAACTTCCATTTAGTGAGAAATTAAGGCAGAAATTTATTGATACGGGATATGATATTTCTGATCAGTACATGGATGATGAGGAGATTAGTCAATGGATAAGCAAATTATTTTAAAAAACGTTGATTTCATCTATCAGCCAGATTTACCCTCTGAAAAACAGGCTTTAACTAATGTTAGTTTGGAGATCGAAAACGGTGAATTTATGGCGATCGTTGGTAAAACGGGAAGTGGTAAATCAACATTGGTCCAAATGATTAATGGTCTCTTAAAGCCAACTTTAGGAGAGGTCACGGTTGGTGATATTAAAATCAATAATCAGACTAATAATCATAATTTGAGTGAATTAAGGCAGAAAGTTGGGATGATATTCCAGTTTCCAGAAAAACAGTTGTTTGAAGACACCGTTTTAAAGGATGTTGCCTTTGGTCCCATTAATTTTGGTGACGATGAACCAACCGCTAAGACTAAAGCGATTAAAGCACTCTCGATCGTTGGTGTTTCTAAAAAATTGTATGATCGCTCTCCTTTCGAACTTTCAGGTGGACAAATGCGACGGGTGGCAATTGCTGGGACGATCGCGTGTGAACCTCAAATTCTGATTCTTGATGAACCAACCGTTGGTTTAGATCCTAACGGTAAAAATGAGATCTTAAAAATCATTCATCAGTTAAATGAAAAGGGAGTCACCATTATTATGGTCACTCATGACATGGATGTGGTTGCCCAAAATGCTAACCGTGTTGTGGTGATGAATAAGGGGCGTGTCAGTTCAGATTCAACTCCTCGAGAATTATTTGCCAATCCTGAATTAATCGCTAATAATTCACTCGCACTTCCAGATTCAGTCCAGATATACTATGATTTAGTTCATGATGGTATTCAATTATCTCAGATTCCGTTAACTGCAAATGAGGTTGTTGAACAAATAACGCAAAAACGAAGTGGAGTGAAGTAGAATCGATCAATTTGTGTTTGGAAAATATTTTCCTGGCAACTCATTCATCCATCAATTGAATCCTGCATTTAAAATCTTAGGATCAATTGTTCTGATTACGTTAATTTTGATGTGTAATAATTGGGCCAGCTATGGGTGTATGACGGTTATAACATTGACATTGGTATACTTATCCCACTCACGAATAAAAATGCTTCTACGTGGTGTGAAGCCCATTCTATGGTTAATTATTTTTACTGTTCTAATTCAGATTCTTTTTGGTCACGGAGGAACGGTTTATTTTCACCTGTGGTTTATTTCCATTACTTCATTGGGAATTATTAATGCCATGATGATATTTGTTCGTTTACTATTGATCATTATCATTGCCACCATTTTAACGATTACAACCAGTCCATCGATGATTGCCTTAGGTGTGGAGACGATTTTAGTTCCCTTAAAGTGGATTAAGGTTCCGACTGAGACAATTGGGATGATGGTATCAATTGCACTTCAATTTATTCCAACTCTAATTGATGAATTGGATGATATTATGAACGCTCAAAGAGCTCGAGGAGTAGATTTTGGTAAGGGAAAGTTAATAAAACGTGCTCAGAGTTTAGTATCGTTGATCATTCCTTTATTTATCTCTTCTTTTCGCCATGCCGAGCATTTAGCAGATGCAATGGAGGCACGTGGATACTCAGATGAGGTTAAAAGAAGTCATTATCAACTTGTCGCGTGGACTAAACTGGATTGGATTGCACTATTGTTTATGATTCTTTTAACGGTGGTCGTTGTTTTAGTGAGGAGTTAAATGAATAATCGATATAAAATTACCTTTGCGTACGATGGAACTAAATTTGCTGGATTTCAGAAGCAACCTAAGCAACGGACCGTTGAGGGTACTTTGACTCATATTGTTAATAAAATGGCACAGAAAAGCGGACGCCAGATTGCGATATATGGATCAGGACGAACTGATGCGGGAGTTCATGCGCTTGGACAGGTGGCTCACTTCGACTTTCCCTATGAATTAAGTGAGGAAAGTATGCTTAAGGGATTAAATAGTATGTGTCCACTAGATATTGAAATATTAAAGGTCCAACGAGTTAATGACGATTTTCATGCTCGTTACGATGTAACCGGGAAAAAATACTTATACCGCTTGGATTTAGGTCAATTTACCGATCCCTTTAAAAGAAACTATACTGCTCATTGGCGATTTCCAGTTGATTTTGGACGGATTAAGTTAGCAATTCAAGATTACGTAGGGACACACGACTTTTCTTCTTTTGTGGCTTCTGGTGCAAAGGATGGCAGTCGGGTTCGAACCGTTTTTTCTGTGAAGGCAAATTGGGATAAGGATGCGAACGAAATTCAGTTGGAATTTTATGGCGACGGATTTATGTATAATCAAATTCGAATTATGGTAGGTGTTTTAATGGAAATTGGTCAAGGAAAGCGACCAATTCATGACATTAAGCGCTTAATTAAAGTAAGAGATCGTAATGAAGCACGCTTAACAATGCCAGCCAATGGACTCTACTTAAAAAGGGTCTTTTATCCGGGTGATGATCCTAAGCATTCTGTTAGAAAACATCACCTCGATGATCAAAATTGAGTTTGACTTTCGAGGGAAATGTTAGTACTATTGTAACTGGTATTGTTTGCCCCACGATAAGCCCCGGAAACTTATTAGGTGTCGAACAAACACGGAAACATGGAGGAATT
Source organism: Fructilactobacillus fructivorans (assembly GCF_000814735.1). Lineage (NCBI taxonomy): Bacteria > Bacillati > Bacillota > Bacilli > Lactobacillales > Lactobacillaceae > Fructilactobacillus > Fructilactobacillus fructivorans. Next base: position 48,512 of record NZ_JOJZ01000020.1, on the reverse strand, counting down.
AAAAGTGCATACAACATATATGGCTAAACCCGGCGAAGTAGAACGCAAGTGGTACGTTATTGACGCAGATGGCGTTGAACTAGGACGTCTTTCAAGTGTCGTTGCTTCTATTTTACGCGGAAAAAACAAACCTACATTTACACCAAACGTAGATACAGGTGACAATGTTATTGTAATCAATGCAGCTAAAGTTGCGCTGTCTGGTAAGAAAGCTAGTGGCAAAATTTATTACCATCACACATCTTACATTGGTGGACTTAAGTCAATTACTGCTGGTCAAATGAGAGCAGAAAAGCCTGACCGACTTATTGAAACATCAGTTAAGGGTATGCTTCCTCACGGTACATTAGGTCGTCAAATCGCTAAGAAACTTCACGTTTATGCAGGTGAAGATCACACACATGAAGCTCAAAAACCAGAAGTTCTTGATATTAAGAACCTAATTTAAGGAGGAAACATAATTGGCTAAAGTACAATATACCGGCACAGGTCGCCGTAAAGATTCAGTTGCTCGTGTACGCTTAGTACCAGGTACTGGAAAAGTTGTAATCAACGACAAAGACGTTGAAGACTACATCCCATTTCCTAATTTAAGAGAAATCATTTTACAACCATACAATGTTACTGAGACTCTTGGTAACTATGACACATTAGCTAACGTTAATGGTGGTGGATATTCAGGTCAAGCTGGTGCCGTTCGTTTAGGAATTGCACGTGCTTTACTCGAAGTTGATCCAGACTTTAGAGAATCACTTAAGAAGGCTGGTTTATTAACACGTGACCCTCGTATGAAGGAACGTAAGAAGCCAGGTCTTAAGAAAGCTCGTAAGGCTGGTCAATTCTCAAAACGTTAATCAGAAGATTATATTTTGGCGCTCATGTCCGCATGGGTGTCTTTTTATTTAACGGGTGAATTTAAAATGAAAAAAACACGAAATTACCATATCGCTATTTTGTCAGTTTTTATTGCTATTATTTTGATTCAAAATTTTGTTCCAATCTTGGGATACATTCCAGTTGGACCACTAAGCATTACTTTGATTCCGATTACTGTTATTGTGGCCGCTCTAGTTCTCGGGTTAAAGGATGGGGTCATCTTAGGAACATTGTGGGGTGCGATTGTTTTTATAAGGGCTTTTACGTGGCCGACAAGTCCGATTGCACCTTTAGTTTTTGAAAACCCCATAACAGCCATTCTGCCGCGAGCACTTATCCCCGTAGTGGCATATTTTGCCTACAAGTGGTTGAAAAAAATTATGAATCACAGAATATCATTAATAGTTGCTTGTGCCCTAGGATCGATGACCAATACCATCTTAGTGTTGTTATTTATCTATATCTTTAATCGTAAACAAGCTCCTATTTTGTATCACGTTAGTGTCGACAAGATTATTTATGCATTACTAGGAATTGTTGGTACCAACGGGCTAGTGGAAATGGTCATTACAGCCATTATTTGTCCCTTAATAATCGTTTCGTTAAATAAAGTTATCCAAAAATAAAAAGCAGATCAATTAAGATCTGCTTTTGATTACTTGGTTGTATCTGATGACTTTTGATCATCATCTTTTTTCGAATCATCATCCGATCCCTCATCAGGATCCTTTTGAATTCGTGGAGCTTGCTTAATCATTTTAAGATCCTTGTGATTAACAACGGTCTTATTATGATACTTATCAATTATTTCTGGATCATTTGATTCAAATGTAATTAAAAAGGCGTTATTGTAAGCTTTATCAATGTAACCAGTGAAGTCATTTTTTTCAAGCTTAAATTCGACCTCATCACCAACTTCAAAGGGTGATTTTTCGGTCTCTGTTTGTTCATCATGCTTCTTTGCCAAGCTGACCACCTCCAAATTGTATTCAACTAATGAAATATAAACGAATAATTAACATTTGTCAATTTTTATCGTTTTTGTAGTACAATTTAATCAGTAAAATTATTCGTAAGGAGGGTTAGTTTGGCGCGGAAAAAAAAGCGAAAGCAAAATAAGTTAGCTGCTTATGTCCTCACCACGCTAATCTTATTGGTCATGTTTGTGGGCGCTGTGATGATTTTAGGTAATTATCACTTTAATCCTAGTTATGAACAAAGTAACGTCAGTGCTCAGCACAAGAAATTTATTAATAAAATTTTGCCAAAGTCTGTTGAAATGCAACGAAAATACAAAATTTTGACCAGTATTACGATTGCCCAAGCGATCCTTGAATCGGATTGGGGACAAAGTCGGTTAGCCGCAAAATATAACAATCTTTTTGGAGTTAAAGCTGGTCCAGGTCAGAAAAGTGTTACTTTAGATACAACGGAGTATACAAGTGGATCTCCGGTTATGGTACATGGAAAGTTTCGGGTTTACGATAATTGGGATGAGTCAATTGAAGCCCACGCTTTTTTGCTCGCCCACGGAACGGATTGGAATCCCATGCAATATAAAGAAGTGGTGGATGCTGATAACTACGTTGATTCAGCTAAAGCGCTTAGTACTGACGGGTACGCTACTGATCCGGCGTACGCTGAAAAAATCATTAAAATTATCAAGAAGTATCATCTAAATCAATATGATAAACAATAAGATATCAAAAGATTTATGGAGGTTAAACTATGGATTCAGTATTACTCTACCCAGGAAGCACAATTGGAATTATTGGTGACTATTTTAGCAGCACCCAATTAGTCAATGTGGCCCGTGATGCTGGGCTAAAGATTGCCACCTATAGTTCCAATTCAGATAGTGAGATTGCTCGTCAATCAGATTATGCCTTTACTGGTGATATGAACGACGTTGATACCTTAAGGGAATTTGCGGAGAAGTGCGATCTGGTTACCTACGTTTCAAATGATATCGATCCCCAGGTTATTAGTGAAATTGAAAAGTATACTTATGTTCCTCAGGGAGAATCTCTTTTAGAGATTAGTCAGGATCGGGTGATGGAAAGAGCCTTCTTTGACCAGATTAACGTTAATACCTCTCCCTACGTTACGATTATTAATCTAGAAGATATTTATCAAGCGATTGATTCAATTGGCTATCCGGCAATCTTGAAGCCCATTCAAAGACACATGGTTAATAACCAACAGTTAGTTATTAATGAATCAAATGACATTGCTCTGGCTTCTGATATGTTAAAACGGGGACCATATATTTTGGAATCATATGTTCCGTATCGATCTGAATACTCAATTATTGCCACCAAATCGGTCAAAGACAATTTGCAGCAGTTTCCCGCTGTTAAAACCAGTTATTTAGGGAATGTACTTCAGACTGCTAGTACTGATATTTCTAAGGTTGATCAAAAGGTCATTGAAGAAATGATAAGAATCGTTAACCAAATTGGTAAAAACGTGAAGTACGTGGGTTCGTTTGAAGTTTCTTTTGGTGTTACCGCTGATCACAATATTTATGTTACTAACATTGATCCAACCGTCAATAACACTGGTTTCTTATTTAATCTTGCTACCGAAATTAGTGAATATGATCAGCACCTTCGGGCCATTTCAGGACTACCACTTGCTAAGATTAAGAAAATTAGTGATGTGGTTTCTCGATCATTTACCAAGAAACAGTATGAACAGGTTTTAAGGCAACGAATTTTGCAGCCCAATTGGCAGTTTTATTTTAATTATCACAATAATGCAAGAGATAATGACGTCGTTGGGGTCATCTTAATTCCGACAGATTCGGTTGAAGAAGCATTTCATCGAATTGTAAATACTGGGATTTGGACTAAGAATTAAATGATATTAAAAATTGAGGGAGTCGACAATTTTGTCGGCTCTATTTTGATATAATTAATTATGGATTTATTAAGCGAGAGGATTGGTTGAAGTGTCAAAAACAGACCTATTAAAAACGATGAATGATAAGCAACAAGAAGCTGTAGAGCAAACGGAAGGTCCGCTTTTGATTATGGCAGGAGCAGGCAGTGGAAAAACGCGAGTCTTGACTCATCGAATTGCGTACCTGATTGAAGAAAAGGGGGTAATGCCATGGAATATTTTGGCAATTACCTTTACCAATAAGGCTGCTCGTGAAATGAAAGAACGAGTTAGTAAGTTACTTGGTGTAGGCGGCGATGACGTTTGGGTTTCAACGTTCCATGCTCTAGGAGTGCGAATTCTAAGAAGAGACATCGATAAGCTTGGGTACAATCGAGCTTTTTCAATTACGGATTCTGGAGAACAAAAAACACTTGTGAAACGAATCTTAAAGGACCTTGATTTAGATCCCAAGAAGAATGATCCAAGAGCTATCTTGGGAGCAATTTCAAACGCTAAAAATAACCTTCAGACTCCTCGAGATTACAAGAAGACTCATTCTACTAGTAATCCCTTTGAAGAGGTAGTAGGCAACGTCTATGCAGAGTACCAGAAGCGGCTTCAAGAAAATCAAGCAGTTGATTTTGATGATCTAATCATGTTAACCATTAGATTATTTGAACAGTACCCAGATATTTTGAACTATTATCAGGATAAATTTCATTATATTCACGTTGATGAATATCAGGATACTAACGAGGCCCAGTACAAATTAGTATCAATGCTTGCACAAAAGTACCAGAATCTATGTGTAGTGGGTGATGCTGATCAAAGTATTTATGGATGGCGTGGAGCTAACATGAATAATATTTTGGATTTTGAGAACGATTATAAAAATGCCCATGTTGTCAAATTGGAACAAAATTATCGATCAACTAAGAATATTTTGAGTGCGGCAAACGACGTTATTCAAAACAATGCTGAGCGAAAGGATAAGAATCTTTGGACCGAAAATGAAATTGGCGATAAGGTTACATACTATCGAGCTCAAAGCGAGGCTAGCGAAGCTCACTATGTGGTTTCTAAGATTAAAGAAGAAGTTCAGAAGAATCATTATTCTTATAATGATTTTGCCGTTTTGTATCGAACTAACGCGCAGTCGCGGGTGATTGAAGAGACGTTTTTGAAATCAAACATTCCTTATACGATGGTTGGTGGTCATAAATTCTATGACCGAAAGGAAATTCGTGACATTCTTTCTTACCTAACTTTAGTGGCTAATCCAAGCGACTCCCTTAGCTTTGAACGGGTTATCAATGTCCCTAAGCGTGGAATTGGTAGTTCTAGTGTTGAAAAGTTAAGAGATTTTGCCAGGGATAATGGATGGAGTCTGTTAGAGGCTGCTAAAAACGTTAATTTAGCTAACAATCTTCCTAGTCGTGCCAGAAACGCCATTGCCAGCTTTGCAAACGTGATTGCAAATGTTCAATTAAAGCAAAAAGATATGTCGGTGACCGAAATTACCCAGACGATCTTAGATCAGTCAGGCTATATGGCCGACCTTAAAAAAACCAATTCGTTAGAATCACAGACTCGAATTGAGAATATCGAAGAGTTTCTTTCGGTTACTAAGGATGCCGATATTAAGTATGATGAGGACACGGGTAGTAGTGACAGTCGGTTGACTGATTTTTTAGCTGATTTAGCGCTTGTGTCAGCACAAGATGATGTTGATGAGTCAACTAAACAGGTTACCTTAATGACCCTTCATGCCGCTAAGGGACTGGAATTTCCGGTTGTTTTCATGGTCGGGATGGAAGAGGGAATTTTCCCGCTGAGTCGAGCAACCGAAAAAGAAGATGAATTAGAGGAAGAACGGCGATTAGCATATGTTGGCATTACTCGGGCGCAAAAGAAGCTCTATATGACCAATGCGTATTCACGAATGTTGTATGGTAGGATGCAAAACAATCCTGAATCTCGCTTTATGGATGAGATTGATTCGAGTGTGCTCGATAATGAAAGTTCCATCCCCACTGGACCGAAAACGCCGTTTGATAAGAGTAGTGAATATAATCGAAGAACTAATCGGGCTTTCAGCGAACCTTATCATCGTCCGACTCAGCGAGTTGAGAAGCCTAAGGGAACTGGAGCTGATAAGAAAGTTTGGAACATTGGCGATAAGGTTAAGCATAAAGCATGGGGAACTGGAACAGTTGTCAAAATTAATGGAACTGGTGAAGACATGGAACTTGATATTGCCTTCCCAGAAAAAGGCATCAAGCGTTTGTTAGCGGCCTTTGCACCAATATCAAAAATTTAATAAATGAGTAAGGGAGTGGTTAAATTGTTTAAGATTCCAATGGATCAAGTGAATGAAGATGAAGCAAAAAAGGAAGCTGCTGAGTTAAGACCTAAGTTAATTAAATGGGGAAAGCAATACTACGAACAAGATCAGCCGACCGTAGAGGATGCTGAGTATGACCGAAACTATGCTCGTTTGCAGGATCTTGAGTCTAAGTTTCCCGCAATTGTCACTCCTGATTCACCTACCCAGCACGTTGGGGGTGCAACCTCAAATGAATTTACGAAGGTTAATCATGAGATTCCAATGCTTTCCCTTGGAGATGTTTTCTCACCCCAGGAATTAAAGGATTTTGTCATTCGCCTTAAACAAAATTATCCAGAAGACAAGCAGTACAATTGTGAATTAAAAATTGATGGATTAGCCATCTCCTTGCGATATGAACACGGAGTTTTTGTTCAAGGATCAACCCGTGGTAATGGACAAATTGGTGAAGATATCACTGAAAACCTGAAAACCATTCCTTCAATTCCTAAAAAACTAAGTCGACCAATTGATATCGAAGTTCGGGGCGAATGTTATATGGGAAAAGAAGCCTTCTTGAAGCTAAACGAGCGACGTCAAGCCGATGGGAAACCCACTTTTGCTAATCCGAGAAATGCGGCCGCAGGTAGTCTTAGGCAGCTAGATCCAAAAGTTACTAAAGAGCGTCATTTAAGTACTTTTATGTACAACGTTGCTAATTACGACGATTTAAAGGCTGATACTCAAAGTGGCCTCTTAGAGGAATTGAAAGAACTCGGTTTTACCATTAATGAGCATTACCAAGTGGCTGATAACATGGACCAAATTGATGATTACATTAAAAAGTATTCTGCTTCTAGGGATAACTTAACCTTTGGAATTGATGGAATTGTGATTAAAACCAATTCTCTTCCACTCCAAATGGAGATTGGCCATACGGTTAAAGTTCCTAAGTGGGCCATCGCTTATAAGTTCCCACCAGAGGAAGTTCATACGAAAATTTTGCGTATCGAATGGACGGTTGGGAGAACCGGAGTTGTGACTCCAACGGCAATTATGAATCCAGTGCAGTTAGCAGGAACGACCGTTGCCAGAGCTTCGCTTCATAATCCTGATTATATTGAGAAAAAGGACTTACGGGTTGGCGACACGGTTGTCTTATATAAAGCAGGAGACATTATTCCTGAAGTTGAGCGGTATCTGCCCGATTTACGACCCAAGGATTCTAAGCCATATGTTATCCCAGAGCGGTGTCCCTCTTGTGGCGCTAAGCTGGTCCACTTAGATGGAGAAGTTGCTTTGCGTTGCATTAATCCTAAGTGTCCGGCTCAGCTAGTTGAACAGATTAATCATTTTGCTTCTAGAAACGCCATGGATATTGATGGTCTGGGTCCAAAAATTGTAAAACAGTTGTTTGATAAAAAGATGGTTTCAGACGTAGCTAGCCTGTATCGTTTAAACTATGATGAACTTCTAACGCTTGATAAGTTTGGTGATAAGTCGGCTAATAACTTGCTTTCATCAATTGATGCTAGCCGGAGTAATTCACTAGAAAGATTACTCTTTGGATTAGGGATCAGACACGTTGGAGCAAAAGCAGCCCGATTGATGGCAGCGCATTTTAAAACGATGGATGCTTTAATGAATGCAAGCGTTGATGAAATTGCAGCAATTGGTACCATTGGTCAAGTAATTGCTGATAGTGTGCACACTTATTTTGAAAATCCTGCTAGCAAAGAATTAATTGGCGAACTTGTTGGCGTTGGTGTTAATATGGACTATGTAAATAATGAAGACACAGTACAAACTGATAACTTTTTCAATGGTAAACGAGTTGTATTAACTGGAAAAATGGTTGATTTGACTAGAGGGCAAGCCAGTGAATGGCTTGAGAACCATGGAGCAGATGTCACGAGTAGTGTTTCTAAAAATACCGACCTGGTAATTGCAGGAGAGGATGCTGGTAGTAAGTTAACAAAAGCTCAGTCTCTTTCGGTTCCAGTATGGGATGAAACTCATTTTAAAGATGAAATGCAAAAAGATCGTTAAGAAGGCGGAGGAGTTTAAGTTGAAACGCTTAAAAGTAATTTTAATGGTGGCAGCCAGTGCATTGTTGCTAGTAGCGTGTGGCAGCAGTAATAATAAAAGCGCTGGTACTACAAGTAATAAGAATACACAGCTGACCGGTCAAGCCGGCGGTAAGAACTACCAGGGTGTCATTAAAGATGGTCATTATCAGACCAGCAAATCACGTGGAGTTGATATTCAACAAAATGATAATCAATTTAATTTAAAGGGATTCCAGAATGGGTTACTTGGGATTTCTAAACAAAATTTTTCGACGAATAAATATGTTTTTCAAGAGGGTCAGTATATCTCTACTGATACGACTGAAAAGTGGCTTGATAGAAAGTCGAAACAAAATCCGGAGGGGCTTAATCCCAGTCAGCAAAAGGGAAAAGTTACCCCAATGTATCTTCAACAGATTGACGAACAAGATTTTTTAGTTCCTGATGGCAATAAAACAACCATGAAAGGCATGACAATTGGACTGGGAATTAATTCAGTTTATTATTACACGAAACAAAAATATGGGAGTCAGTATCAGCAAAAGATTCCAGACGATGTGGTTGAAAAACAAGGAAAAGAAATGGCTAATACCATTCTTAAACGTTTGAGACAGAATAAAGAGTTAAAGAATATTCCCATCGTCATTGCTTTATACAAGCAAGCACCCAATGATAGTTTAACGGGTGGTAATTTCTTTGCTTCGTCTGTTAATAATTCTGGCACCACCTCTGTCAATTCATGGAAACCCATTAATGAAAAATCGTACGTTTTCCCAATTGCAGATGGTTCAAAGGGTCCTAATACCAATGATTTATCGGCGTTTAATCAATTTAAATCCCAAATTCAAAACTTTTTCCCTAACTTAAGTGGAATTACGGCTCAAGCTCAGTATAAGGGGAAGCAATTACAAGGGATGCACATTAACATTACGACCCAATTCTATAGTCAGACTGAGATCATTAGCTTTACTCAGTACCTACAGAATGCGGCACAGAAGTATTTACCTGCTAACGTGCCAATTGATATTACCGTTAAATCAACGGATGGAATCCAAAGCTTCTTGAATCGAAACTCTGGTGGGAAGACCTTTAGTTCGCACGTATTTAATAGTTATTAAAATTTAGTAAAAGAGGGGATAAAATGGCTGATAAAATTACCGAAGAGCAAACTCAACACATTGCTGGGTTAGCTAAACTTGAGTTAAAGCAAGCAGAATTACCTGAATTCACCCAACAATTAAATGATCTGTTGAAAATGTTGGATACACTGGAAAAGGTGGATACAACTGGAGTGGAGCCAACCTACACCGTAACGGATCAAATTAACGTTACTAGAAAAGATATCGCAGAGGATTGGGGCGAGCGAGATGCATTATTGAAGAATGCACCTGATACTTCTGATGGTTTAATTAAAGTTCCTGCAATTATTGATGAAAGTGAGGATGAATAATGAATTATTTAAACAAGGACCTCAACTCACTTCATCAAATGTTGGTAAACAAAGAAATTTCAGCTGTTGATCTAGTTAAGGGCACTCTGAGTAACATTAAGGATACCGATCAAGAGATTGACGCTTTTAATAACTTAAATGATCGGGCTGTAGAAGATGCTAAAGCAGTTGATGCACGTGGGATCGATGCTAATAATATCCTTGATGGAATTCCATTAGCTTTAAAGGACAACATCGTTACTAAAGAACTGCCAACCACTGCTTCATCAAACATGTTGAAAAATTTCACCTCAATTTATGATGCTACGGTAGCTAAAAAACTTTCAGACCTAGGATCAATTAACGTTGGGAAAACCAACATGGATGAGTTTGCAATGGGAAGTTCAACCGAAAACTCCGCTTTTAAAACTACCCATAATCCATGGGATTACAGTAAGGTGCCCGGTGGTTCATCTGGTGGCTCAGCTGCAGCGGTTGCTTCTGGAGAGGTTCCAGTTGCACTTGGATCGGATACCGGTGGTTCAATCAGACAACCTGCTTCCTTCACGGGGATTGTAGGAATGAAGCCAACTTACGGTCGTGTTTCTCGTTGGGGATTGATCGCAATGGCATCTAGTTTTGATCAAATTGGTCCTTTAACTAAAAATGTTTTTGATAATGCGTTAGTGTTAAATGCAATTTCGGGACATGATGATCATGATTCTACCAGTTCTGAAAAGGAAGTTCCTGATTTTACCGAACACATTCAAGATGGTGTAAAGGGAATGAAAATCGGGATTCCTAAAGAATACGTCAATAAACTAGCTCCAGATGTTTCTGAGGCAATTCAAAATGCGGCTGAAACCTTTAAAAAGTTAGGTGCTCAGGTTGATTGGGTCTCAATGCCTAATTCAAAGTATGGGGTTACCGCATATAATGCTTTACAGACCGCCGAAGCTTCATCTAACTTAGAGCGATTTGATGGAATCCGTTATGGATATCGAGCTTCTGATGCAAAAACATTAGATGAGTTATACATCAAATCCCGATCTGAAGGTTTTGGCGATGAGGTTAAGCGTCGAATCATGCTAGGTACACTATCTCTTTCATACGACAACGTTGACAAGTATTACAAACAAGCTGCTAAGATCCGGACTTTGATCATTAATGATTTTAAAAAGGTTTTTGCCGACCATGACTTAATTTTAAGTCCAACATCACGAGTTACCGCCTTTACCATTGGGGTTGAAGATCAGGATCCAATTGAAATGTACATGAATGATATTTTAACTATTCCTGCTAACATGGCTGGGGTTCCAGCGATGTCACAAATTGCTGGTTTTAGTAATAGTTTACCAATTGGAATGCAATTAATGGGGAAACCCTTTGATGAAAGTACTATTTATAAAGCTGGATATGCTTTTGAACAAAATACTGATTTCCATAAACAGACACCTAAGATGGGAGGTAAATAATTATGAATTTTGAAACTACCATTGGTCTAGAAGTTCATATTGAACTTAAAACTAATTCAAAAATTTATAGTCCATCAGCTGCCCAATTTGGGGATGAACCAAATAGTAATACGAACGTGATTGATTGGGGTTACCCTGGAACTCTTCCAGTTGTTAACAAGCAAGTGGTTGCCGATGGAATTACGGCAGCCTTGGCTTTACATGCGAAGATTGAAAGACATCCCCATTTTGATCGAAAAAACTACTTCTATCCCGATAACCCCAAGGGTTACCAGGTAACTCAAAATGATACGCCTACTGCCAGAGATGGTTGGATTGAGGTTGATACCAAGAATGGGAAGAAGAAAATTGGGATTGAAGAAATGCACATTGAGGAAGATGCCGGTAAGAATACTCATGAACAAAAATATTCTTACGTTGATCTGAACCGTCAGGGAACTCCCTTAATTGAAATTGTTTCAAAACCAGATATGTCTACTCCCCAACAAGCATATGATTATCTGGAAGGATTAAGACAACGAATCCAATTCACGGGAATTTCTGATGTGAAAATGGAAGAAGGATCAATGCGGGTTGACGTTAACGTTTCAATTCGTCCCATTGGAAGTAAGAAATTAGGTCAAAAAGTCGAATTAAAGAACCTGAATTCGTTTAATTACGTAAAGAAAGCACTTGAATACGAAGAACAACGACAACAACAGGTTCTAATGGCTGGCGGTGAGATTAATTCTGAGACCAGACGATTTGATGAAACAAATGGTAAAACAGAGTTAATGCGAGTTAAGGAAGGTAAAGATGATTATCGTTACTTCCCAGAACCGGATTTACCAACTTTAAGTATTTCGGATGAATGGATTGATGAATTAAAAGATTCAATGCCAGAGATGCCAGCCAAACGTCGTGATCGTTACGTTAATCAACTTGGCATTACTGACTACGATGCGATGGTTATCACTCAGACGAAAGAAATGTCTGATTTTTATGATAAAATGGTTGAATTGGGTGCTGATCCAAAGTTAGCAGCTAACTACCTTCAGGATAACGTTAATGCTTACTTAAATGATAATCAGACTAATTTGGAAGACACTAAAATTACTCCTGAAGCAATGGCAACAATGATCAAAATGATCATGGATGATACCATCTCAAGTAAAATGGCCAAAAAAGTTTTCAAGGCGGTTACGAAGGGGAAAGACCCTAAGCAATTCGTTGAAGAAAAGGGATTGGTTCAATTATCTGATCCGAAAAAGTTGCAACCAATTATCGATGGTGTCTTAAATGATAATCAACAATCTGTTGATGACTATCATAATGGTAAGGATCGTGCCGTAGGGTACTTGGTTGGACAAATTATGAAGCAAACGCATGGACAAGCTAATCCGCAAGTTGTAAACAAATTATTGAAAGGTTCTTTAGATAAATAAGGTGAGGTAAGAATGGTCAAAAAAGCACGAGTAATCTACAATCCAACGTCTGGACGTGAAATGTTAAAACCGCAGTTGGTTAATATTTTAAATGTTTTGGAAAATGGTGGATATGAAGCCAGTGCTTTTGCGACTACGCCAAAACCACATTCAGCTCGAGATGAAGCGACCCGTGCTTCAAAGGAAGGATTTGACCTCATCGTAGCGGCTGGTGGAGATGGCACCATTAACGAAGTAATTAATGGAATTGCTCCCCTTGACTATCGACCAGAATTAGGGATTATTCCAGCTGGAACCACCAATGATTTTGCACGGGCATTACACATTCCAAGAGATGATTATGTGGAAGCAGCTCGGGTGATCACTAAGGGTAACGTTTCAAAAATGGATGTTGGCAAGGCCTACAATGATGAGATTACTAATTATTTCATTAACATTGCGGCTGGTGGCTTTATGACAGAACTCACTTATAACGTTCCGTCTGATTTAAAAACCATTTTTGGTTATTTAGCATACTTGGTAAAGGGAGCAGAAATGCTGCCTAACGTTAAACCAGTTCCAATGCATTTAAAGTACGATGGTGGAGAATATCGTGGAAAAGCATCAATGTTTTTTTTAGCTATGACTAATTCAGTGGGCGGTTTCGAACAAATTGTCCCCAATGCTGCCATGGATGATGGTAAATTTACCATGATCATTGTTAAAACTGGTAATTTAGTTGAGATGTTACAACTAATTGCGAAAGCTTTTAATGGTGGTCGGCACATTGATGATCCAAGAATCATATACAAGAAGACCAATACGTTTGAAGCATTTCCTGAAGATGAAAGTCGTCTTCAGATTAACCTTGATGGAGAGTATGGTGGAGATGCACCGATGAAGTTTGTTGATTTAAAGCAACGGATTAGTATTTACTCTAATCTTAAGACGGACGACATTAGTGAGTCATCTAGTGTGGCTCCTCAGGTAAAAAATGCTGAAAAGAAGTTTGTCAAAAAGGTTGATGAACTTCCATCAGATAGTGAAAAATAAGTTTTGCCGGGATTCGGCAAAACTTTTTATTAAGGAGAACAGATGAGGATTAAAAAGGAAGCACCAGTACAGAAAAATGAGGAATTAGAAGTCGATGTGATCGATCTAACTTATCAAGGGATGGGAGTCGCTAAGGTTTCTGATTTTCCTATTTTTATTGAAGATGCTCTACCAGGGGAAAGAGTCCAAGTGAAGGTTCTTAAAGTTAAGAAAAATTTTGCCTTTGGAAAATTGGAAAAGATCATTAAAGCTAGTCCAGATCGAGTTCAGGCAATTGATCGACGCTTTACACAGTCTGGGATTGCGCCATTACAACATCTTGCTTATCCTAAACAGTTAGAGTTTAAACAACATCAGATTAAAGAGTTATTTAACAAGGCTCATCTGGACGTTCAAGTGTCTCCAACGATTGGAATGGATAATCCATCGAAGTATCGTAATAAGGCTCAGATCCCGGTTCGAAAAATTAATGGTAAGTTGGAAACTGGTTTCTATCGCCGCCATAGTCATGATTTAATTCCAATTGAGGACTTTTACATTCAGGATCCGCATATCGATGAGGCCATTATTAAAGTTCGTGATATTTTAAGAGATTATCATGTCAGTGCGTACAATGAAGTTACTCATAAGGGCTGCATTCGAAATATCATGGTTCGCTATGGACGAGCTACTCATGAAATGATGGTCGTTTTAGTTACTAATGGTAAGAACCTTCCTCATAAAGAAGACATTATTAAAGCAATTCAAAGCAAACTACCAGACTTGGATAGCCTAATCCAGAACGTTAATGATTCCCACGGAAATCGTTTGATGGGGGATAAGAATGTTTTGTTGGCAGGAAAAGCTTACATTGAAGATGAATTATTAGATACCAAATTCTTGATTTCACCAATGTCATTTTATCAAGTTAATCCAATTCAAACCGAAAAGCTCTACTCATTAGCCATTGACAAAGCCCAGTTATCAAAAGATGACGTAGTTGTTGATGCTTATTGTGGGATTGGAACCATTTCCTTGGCCATGGCACCTAAGGTGAAGCATGTTTATGGGGTAGACGTTGTTTCTGAGGCAATCGAGGATGCTAGAAAGAATGCTAAATTGAATCAGATTGATAATGCTACCTTTGTGATTGCTAAGGCAGAAGATCAAATGAAGAAGTGGGCTGACGAGGGGATTAGACCAAACGTTGTAGTAGTTGATCCTCCACGCAAGGGAATTGACCCTACTTTTATCGAAAGCGTCTTAGAAATGAAGCCAGAGCGACTGGTTTACGTATCGTGTAATCCTGCTACTCTGGTAAGAGACTGTCAGGCATTGATCGATGGTGGTTATGAGATTAAACAACCCGTTCAACCAGTTGATCAGTTTCCACAGACACCTCACGTTGAAAGCGTGACTGTATTAGAACGAGGTAAATAAAAAATAATCTAGGAAAATTTTTCCTAGATTATTTTTTTTACTTTTCAGTTGAAGTTTTTTTCATCATCTTGTGTCCATAATAGATGGGAATACCTATCAGAGTAGCAATAATTCCAATAATGGCTAAAGTGGTTTGGGTAAGAATCGTTGAGATTAAGATAAATACACCACCAACAAGAGCGATAATTGGGACCACTGGATACCAGGGAACTTTGTATGGACGAACTAATTCAGGTTCTCGTTTTCTGAGGATAAACAAAGCGACGAACAAGAGGCAATTAAAGATCCACATCACGAACACTAACATATCGGTTAGCATGTCGAAACTGCCCATGAAAATCATGACTACCGCCACAGCAAACATGAATAATCCTGAGACATATGGTGCTGCCGTGTGCTTAGATAGTCGAGCAAAGTACTTACTAAATGGGAGTTGATCGTCTTTTGCCATTGCGTATGGGACTCGAATTCCCGTTAGAATGTAGCCGTTCATGGCACCATAAACAGAAATTAAAATTCCAATTGTAACTAATTTTCCACCAATTCCACCAAATAATTTCATGGCAACTTCATAAGCGGTGTTTTGGTTACCAGCAATTTGATTCAAAGGCATATTTTTCAAAAAGACCCAGTTAACTAAAACGTAGATAATCATGATGAACGTTAGTCCCAAAATGATTGCTTTAGGTAGATCTTTTTGGGGATTTTTCATTTCTCCGGCGATACTTCCGATGTTGATCCAACCATCATAAGCAAACATGGTAGCTAGTAGTCCACCACCAAACGCGGTTAGTAAATTGCCAGATCCATTGCTTGGCATTGGCGGCCAGAATGAGACATCAACGTGGCCAGGTAGGAGTAAACCGGCAATTACAATGATGAAAATCGGAATCAATTTAACAATTAGAGTTAGCGATTGAACACTTCCCGCTATTTTAGAACCTAAGAGGTTAATTACCGTAATGCTCAAAGCACAAATGATTGCAATGGTAATTGATAAAGAAGCTGATAGGTGAAACAGATTAATGAGTTGGGTGGAAAAGACAATCGAGAGGGCAGCTAGGTTGGCTGGAAAATAGACTAGCATTTCGGCCCATCCTAGTAAGAAACCGGTTAGAGGCCCATAAGTGTACTTTAAGTATTGAATGGTTCCACCAGTTTTGGGAATGGCAGCGGCTAACTCTGAAACGGTTAGTCCACCACAAATGGTTAATAGTCCACCAATGATCCAAGCTAGAATTGTGAGAGTGACTGAATGAGTATTCGCTACTACACTAGCGGTTTTGAAGAAGACTCCTGCTCCAATTACGGTTCCCATGACGGTTGAGAGAGCTGCACCAATTCCAATGTTTTTCTTTAAGTTGCTCTGAGGCATATGCTTCACTCCTTTTTGCGTAATGATTAATTATATCATGCAGTTATATTGAAGTCAGTACATAAAGAGAAATAAAAAAGCATCCAAAAAGGATGCTTCAATAATTTTTAATTAGTCTTCGTCTTTAGGACCAGTTTTCCAATCATTTTCATGTTCACGCTGATAGTTAGCGATGTTCTTGTATTCTGGTTGAAGGTGACGACTTAATCGAATGTAAATTGGAATTAATTCACGGTAAGCTTTGTAATTCTTTGGATTTGGCTTGTGAGTGTTAGTAACACCAACAAATTGGCTAACATCATAAAGACTGTTAATCATGCCAAGACTGTACATTCCAAGGGTAGCGGCACCAAGGGCAGTCCCTTCAAAACTTTCGGGAATGTTAACATCTTGTTCAAAGATGTCAGCTAACATTTGACGCCATAACTCTGAACGAGCAAATCCACCAGTTGCTTGAATACTCTTTGGCTCACCAACCACTTCTTCAAGGGCCAACATAACCGTGTAGAGGTTGTAAACAATCCCTTCAAGAGCTGCTCTAATCATATGAGCGCGGGTGTGTTTTCTGGTCAAGCCAAAGTAGGTTCCACGTGCATCAGCATCCCAAATTGGGGCTCTTTCACCACCTAAGAATGGTAAGAAGATTAATCCTTCTGATCCGGCTGGAATCTTAGAAGCAATTTCAGTCAAAAGATCGTAAGCGTCAATGTTCATTTGTTCAGCAGTAACTTTTTCTGGTAAGCACAACTGATCACGAACCCAACGGAAGACAATTCCACCGTTATTAACGGGTCCGCCAACTACCCACATGTTCTTAGCAAGGTAGTAACAAAAGACTCTTCCTTTAGGATCAATTCTTGGCTTATCAGTGACAACCCGAACGGCACCAGATGTACCAATGGTGACGGCAACAACTCCAGGTTTGATAGCATCAACACCTAAGTTAGCTAATGGACCATCGGAAGCTCCAATTACAAATGGAGTATCTTTATCGATCCCAATCATTTGAGCGTATTTTTCGTTGAGGCCCTTAAGTTGGTAGGTGGTATCAACTAATTCTGGGAGTTGGTCACGTTTGATTCCTGCGACCTTTAAAGCTTCATCGTCCCAGTCCATGTCAAAAATATTAAATAATCCAGTTGCGTTAGCAATTGAATAGTCTTCCTTTAAAACACCAAATAACTTGTAGTTGATGTATTCTTTAACACCAACAAAATAACGAGCTTTCTTGAATAATTCAGGCTTTTCATTTCTGAGCCAGATGGATTTAACGAGTGGACTCATTGGATGAGTGGGAACACCAGTCTTTTTATATAATTCCATCCCAATGCCATTCTTTTTTAATTCCTCTGAATAATCAACGGCACGATTATCGGCCCAGGTAATTGCACGAGTTAATGGTTTGTGATTTTCATCCAATAAAATTAAACTATGCATTGCACATGAGTACGAAATCCCTTTTAGTGTGTCCTTTTTAGGATCAACTTTTTTGAGGACATTCTGTAAACCTTGAATCATCGCAGAAAAAATTTCCTCGGGATCTTCTTCGGCCATATCTGCAGTATCTTGATACAAAGTATATCCGTCGTTTGAATAACCCTTAACTTTACCTTTCTCATCGTATAAGACGGTCTTGACACTTGTAGTTCCAATGTCGACACCAATTACGTTTTCCATTATAATCTTTCCCTTCCATGCTAGTTGATACACTTTGTGGCGGATTCTGTGCCAACTTTATCAAGTGATCGAGTAAAAAAATTATACTACCTATAACGCTTTCATTATATTGAAATCAACGTTTGAATTCAAGCGAATATCGGTAAATAGTGATAATATTAAACTGTAATTATACTAATCATAAGAATTGATCTGGGAGTACAAATGGCTGAGATTAATCGGGCTGACCTTCGAAAAAAAATAAGAAAAGAGAAGTTAACCAAATGGGGTTTAATTGGACTGGGGATCACTTTGGTGTTAGTTATCATTCTCTCCGTTGGGATGTACTTCATCAATAAGAATCATAACCGTGAGATGTTGTTAAGGAGATATCCCGTTCAAGGTGTCATGATTGATCAAGATGATGGTTACGTTGATTTTACTGCCCTGAAACAAAAGGACCAGAAGTTCGTATACATTCGCTCAACTCAGGGAGCTAGCTTTGCAGATGATAACTTTGATAATAACTACAATCGGAGTCAAGGATCGGGTTTAAAAATCGGTGTCTATCATACTTATGGATTTAAAAGTAGTATTAAAGACCAAGAAAATAACTTCGTAACCCAAGTTAAGGACAATACGGGGACTTTACCCATCGTGATTCAAGTCCAGTATTATTATCCGTACAGTGAAAAGAACGTCAATTTCAAGCAACAAAAACAGCGAATTAATGAGTTAGTGCAATTTTTGTACCGAAGATACAGTCGACCTGTTATTATTAATACTAATGAGGGGATGTACCAGGAATTTAAGTCCATTCCCCATACAGCTTTTTGGTTAAATAGTGAGGACGATTCAAAGGATGCACATGTCCGGTTTGTTAACATGGATTCATCTGATCATTTAACGATTGATGGCCAAAGGGGCAGTTTTGATTCAGTGGCTTTTAATGGGAATCAAAAGCAATGGAATCAGTACCTTGGTCAGGTAAATATAATGAATAACGAAGAAATGCAATGGGAGAACTTTAATGATTAATTTAGGAGTAATTGGAACCAATTGGATCACCCAAAAATTTATTGATGCTGCGGCTAGCACGGGAAAATATAAGTTAAATGCCGTTTATTCAAGAAAATTAGATACAGCACGTCAGTTTGCTCAGCCGAATGACTGTGATAACTTATTTGATGATCTTCAAGTTTTTTTTGAATCAAATAAATTTGATACGGTTTATATTGCTTCACCGAATGCCATTCATTATCAGCAGGTAATCGCGGCACTTAAACATGATAAAAATGTCATCGTAGAGAAGCCAGCCTTTATTGGACCTTATCAATTTCAATCTGCAATGGATACTTTAAAGAAGCATCCCAAGGCACGTTTGATGGAAGCTGCTCGCAATGTTCATATGCCAGCTTTTAAAGCCGTTCAAGATCAAATTGATGATATTGAAATTGACGGGGCAGAATTCACTTACAGTAAGTATTCATCACGGTATGATAAGGTTCTAAATGGTGAAATTCCAAATGTTTTCAACCTGAAATTTGGTGGTGGAGCACTCGAAGACTTGGGTGTGTATCCTGTTTATGACACGGTGGCATTGTTTGGTTTGCCACGCACCCAAATGTATTATCCTAAGTTTATTTCCACTGGAGCAGATGGTGGTGGAGTTGCGGTATTGAACTATGGCACCTTTAACGTCACCCTTAACTTTAGTAAAGTGACGACTTCCTATCAGCAATCAGAGATCTATTGTGGAAGACAAACCATCTTAATTGATAGTGCTGGTGATTTTACTGAGGCCAAATTGATGAACGAGGGAAGAGAAAGTCAAATTGCACCAGCATATACCGATAATCCCATGATTCCTGAAGCAAATGATTTCGCTGAGATAATTAATCATCCAGGGAATCCAGTTTATGAGGACCAGTATGTCGATGGATTGAACGTCATGCAAAAAGTTAATGCTTTAATGGGTCGACTTGCTGATAGTGCTGGAATTGAATACTTAAAATAGGAGAGTAACGTGCTGGAACAATTTGTAAAACGTTTTGAAAAATTAGGATATCAGGAACAAACTCCGATTCAGAAGGCAGTTTACCAACCAATGATTGAGGGAGAAAATGACATCGTTGCTCTTTCTCCAACTGGATCTGGAAAGACCGTAGCTTTTACGATGCCAATCTTAGCCAATTCAATGCCTGGTAGTGGAACTCAGGTAATAGTAATTGAGCCCACCCAAGAATTAGCGATGCAAGTTGCAAACGTAATTCGAGACTGGGCAGTCGCTTTTAAAGTTAAAATATTGCCACTAATTGGTGGAGCAAACGTAAAACGGCAGCAAGAACAGCTGAAAAAGCATCCTGAGATTGTGGTTGGAACACCTGGACGGATTCTCAGTTTGATTAACGAACGAAAATTAAAGGTAAGTGAGGTTGACACAGTAGTTATTGATGAAGCCGACGACTTGTTAAATGATACTTCACTGGAGCAGGTCAAAAACATTGTTGCCTCAGTTCCAAGGGATGCTCAAGTAGCATACTTTTCCGCTACAGCTACCGATGTTTTGTATCATCTAAAGGAAAAAATGGGCAAGGATGCCGATATTATTGATGTCCGAGATGTTGATAAGACGAGGGGAAAAGTAACCCACGGACTATTTCAGATCTCACGTGCCAAGCGAAATGAAATGTTGAATCGTCTTTCTAAAATGCAGGGTTTTAAAGCTTTGGTATTTTTTAACCAGACGGAAACCCTTAATCGGGCTTATAACTTTTTTAAGCATGAAGGCAATTCTAGGGTTCAAAAGTTAACCTCTGGTGAAAATAAACAGAGTCGAAAAAAGGCTTTAGATGATTTTCGATTAGGTCGAATTAAGCTCTTGTTAACGACTGATGTGGCGGCTCGTGGTCTTGATATTGCTAAATTGCCAGCGGTCATTAATTACGATTTGCCTAGCGAAAAGAACGTTTATATTCATCGAGTGGGACGAACCGGACGGATGGGTGAACCTGGCTTAGTAATTAATTTTGGGGATGACCATGATCTGCGGGATTTGAAACATGTTTTGGAAGATAGTGAGTATGATTTAAAACCCATTTATTATTTTAATGGGGAAATTGTTGATCACATTGATGATTCGCAGTTAGCCCATCAAAAAGAAATTAAGCAGCAGTCGGAAATCAAAAAAAAGCAGATTAGTGCAAAAAGCCAACTGAAGCCCAAAAAGAATAAGCATCGCAAACGAAAACAAAAAAATAAGGGAAAACCAAGTAATCATAAAAACCATCATTAGTTGCTTCTTTACTAAATATTTTATTAGTGAGAGAATAATAGATGGTTTTGGCCCCATAGCACAACTGGATAGGGCAACCGCCTCCTAAGCGGTCGATCTCAGTTCGAGTCTGAGTGGGGTCACTTATTTGACACTTCATTGTATGATGAAGTGTTTTTTGTTGGCATAATTCCTATTGTGACAATTAATTGATTGATTTTTGCATTCATACACGATTATAATATGTGTGTTAAAGAAACTTACATTTAGGGGGAATTTACGTTGAATATTTTGATTGCTTTACTCCCAGCGCTAGGTTGGGGGTTTCTTCCTATTGCGACTGGCTTAATTGGTGGAAAGCCAATCAATCAATTGATGGGAACTACATATGGTGCATTAATTATTGCCATACTTGTGTTTATTTTTAAGCAACCGGTTATTACCATGCAAGACTTTTGGTGGTGTTTACTTTCTGGAATGGCTTGGGCTGTGGGTCAAATGACTCAGTACATGGCCTTTACTCAAATTGGGGTATCGAGAACCATGCCGATCTCAACTGGTTTGCAGTTGGTTGGTACTTCAGTTACCGGAGTAATCTTCTTTGGTGAATGGGCCGGATTGATTCCAAAGTTGGCTGGGTTTGGATCCATTATTCTAATTATTGTTGGTGTTTTACTTACAACCTTAAAAGATAATGGCAATAATGAACCGAAGACAGCGGAAGAAAATGCCGCTCAGCACACCCGTAACGGACTAATTCTTTTGGTAATTGGGATGTTTGGATACATTGGTTACTCGGACTTTCCAAGGGTTGCCAATACTAACGGTTGGTCAGCATTTTTACCCCAGACCATTGGGATGGTTATTATGGGTACCATCTTTGTTATTATTAGTGCATACAAAACAAAGGTTAATCCCTTTAAGCAAGCCGTTTCTTACAAAAACATCATTACTGGTTTCTTATTCGGATTTGGTGCTTTCTTCTACTTAATTTCAACTGAATTAAACGGAGTCGCAACTGGATTTACCATTTCACAGATGTGTGTGGTAATTTCAACCTTTGGTGGCATTGTGATTCTCCATGAACGTAAGACAAAGAAGGAATTGGTCTTTGTTACCCTTGGAATGATTTGTGTCATTCTTGGTGGTATCATTACTAGTTTTGCTTAAATTAAAGATCACAAATAAAAAGAGACATTTTAAATGTCTCTTTTTATTTTGCTAATGATGGTATTCAATTAATTGATGAAATAGTACACTGAATGTATTGCAGTTTGTGATAAAAATCTTTATTAAATGGAGGAATCAGGTTTGAATATTTTAATTGCATTGCTGCCTGCAATTGCTTGGGGAGTTCTGCCAATTTCAACTGGAAAAATGGGTGGGAAACCCATTAACCAGTTAATGGGAACTACATATGGAGCCATTATAATCGCGGTTGTTGTTTATCTCATTAAGCAACCGACGATCACTTCAAAAGTGTTTTGGTTGTGTTTGCTGTCAGGAATGGCTTGGGCACTTGGACAATTCACTCAGTATACAGCTTTTGCAATGATGGGAGTATCACTAACCATGCCGGTCTCAACGGGCTTGCAACTGATTGGTAATTCTATAGTTGGTGTCATTGTCTTTGGTGAGTGGGCTGGATTAATCCCGAAGATAGCTGGGTTTGGTTCCATTCTTTTGATTATCATTGGGGTGTTATTAACCACTAAAAAAGATGGGACATCTGAACCTCAGACTCAAGCAGAGCAACAAAGGGCAAGTATTCGAAGGGGAATTTTGGTGTTAGTAATTGGAACTTTTGGTTATATGGGTTATTCATCATTTCCGAAGTTAGCTAACACCAACGGTTGGTCGGCTTTCTTACCTCAAACCATTGGGATGGTTATTATGGGAACCGTCTTTGTAGCCTTCACCTCATTCAGGACAAAAGTGAATCCCTTTAAACAAGCGGCAACTTACAAAAACATTGTAAGTGGGTTTTTATTTGGCTTTGGTGCCTTAACCTATTTGATTTCCACTGAATTAAATGGTGTCGCAACTGGATTTACTATTTCACAGATGTGTGTGGTAATTTCAACCTTTGGTGGCATTATCTTTCTTCATGAACGTAAGACGAAAAAAGAACTTGTTTACATTACCATCGGAATGATTTGTGTCATTATTGGTGGAGTGATTACTAGTTTTATTAAATAAAAGGGCTCGTGGAGCTCTTTTTTTATGTTCACTTTTAAAAGAAAGTATTGAAACCTGCTATGAAAACGTATACAATTAACTTATATCATTGTTTTAATTTAATAATTGGAAAGAGGAAAAGAAATGTCATACATGCCCTTCATAGTGTTGATTCTAGGAATCGCACTTCTCCTTTTCATGATCATCAAACTCAAGTTAAACACTTTTGTTTCTTTGATCATCACAGCTATTTTGGTTGCGCTTGGATTAGGAATGAACCCAGCATCAATTGCTGATGCCATTAAGACTGGTATCGGAAGTACGTTAGGTGAATTGGCCATTGTCTTCGGATTTGGTGCAATGATCGGTCGTTTGGTTTCTGACTCTGGTGGTTCTTATCGAATTGCTAAGACACTGATCGATAAGTTCGGTAAGAAGCGATTACAGATTGCCATCGTAATTGCTTCGTTCATTATCGGAATGTCATTGTTCTTCGAAGTTGGATTGGTGCTATTAACCCCAATCGTCTTCGCGGTTGCACTTGAAGCCGACGTACCATTTGTTTACTTAGGAATTCCAATGGCTGCTGCTTTATCAGCAACTCAAGGATTCTTACCACCACAACCTGCTCCAACTGCTGTTGCAACAGCCTTAGGTGCTAACATTGGTGAGGTATTGCTCTTTGGTATCATTGTTGCCATTCCAGCTGTTTTAATTGCTGGTCCTTTATTTACGAAATTTGCCAAGAAGTTCGTTCCTAGTGCTTTCGTAGTTAAGAAGAGTTTGCCAGCATTTGGTGAAGTTAAGGAATACAAATTAGACGAAACTCCTAGTTTCGGTCTTTCTGTATTAACTTCATTGTTACCAGCTATTTTCATGGCTGTTAACACTATTTATCAGTTGATTTTCCATGGTGGAAAGGCCGTTGCCAAGCCATCTGGATTTGACGCTGTGATCTCGATGTTAGGTAACCCAATGATTGCCATGGTAATTGCTTTAGTATTTGCCATTTGGTCAATGGGCTTCCATCGTGGTAAGAAAATGAGTGATGTTTCTAAGAGTATTGAAGCTTCCGTTAAATCCATTGCAATGCTTCTATTAGTTATTGGTGGTGGTGGAGCCTTCAAACAAGTCTTAATTGATGGTGGCGTTGGTGATGCTGTTAAGAACATCATGATGCACTCCTCATTATCTCCAATCATCCTTGGTTGGTTAGTAGCTGTTATCCTTCGAGTTTCACTAGGATCAGCTACCGTTGCCGGAATGACTGCCGCTGGACTAGTTATGCCACTAATGGCTTCTTTGAACGTTAATCCAGTAATGATGGCATTAGCCATTGGTGCCGGTTCACTTGCCGCATCACACGTTAATGATGCTGGATTCTGGATGTTCAAAGAGTACTTTGATTTAACCATGAAACAAACTTTCTCAATATGGACGGTTCTAGAAACACTGATTTCGATTGTGGGACTGATAATGGTTCTAATTTTGAATGCCATTCTAGGGTTATTCTGATCATAATTAAATAACTAAAAGCACTTCACTGAATGTGAAGTGCTTTTTTGATATTTTGAGTCAAAAAAACTGAGATCGCAATAAACGGTCTCAGATTTTTAGTTAAGCTTCGTCTTTAATAATGTATTGCGGACGGTGTTTGGTTTCTAAGTAAATCTTTCCGATGTATTTTCCTAAAATTCCTAGACAGAAAAGTTGGATACCACCGATTAAAAGAATGATTGAAACAAGTGAAGGCCACCCAGCAACGGCACCACCGAAGAATAATGCCCTAATAACTACAAAGGCAATTCCGATTAATGAAATCAAAAATGAGATTACACCTACATAGGTCGCAAACGTGAGGGGAGCATCAGAAAAATCGATAATTCCTTCCATGGAGTATTCTACTAACTGGGAAAAAGACCAGTGGGTTTCTCCAGCTGCCCGAGGAACACCTTGGTATTTTAAGTACTTGGTGTTAAAACCAACCCAAGCAAAAATGCCTTTTGAGAAACGATTATATTCTGTTAGTTCGTTAACGGCGTCTACATAACGACGTGACATTAGACGGTAATCACGAACATTTGGCTTAATCTGAACGTCCGACATTTTATCAATTACTTTGTAGAACATTGAGGAACAAAACGCTCTTACCGGGTTTTGTTTTCTACTAGTTTGGATACAGCCAACACAGTCATAATCCTCTGTTTGGATAATATGGAGCATTTTGGGAAGTAGGGCCGGCGGATCCTGAAGATCAACATCCATAAGAGCAACGTAGTCACCCTTGGCATTTCTAAGTCCAGCAGCCATCCCAGCTTCTTTTCCAAAGTTTCTTGAAAAGGAGATGAAGTGAACCGTATCGGGATGCTGCTCGTGGAGGTTCTTAATGATCTTAAAAGTATCATCACTCGAGCCGTCATTTACGAAAAGGTAGTCAGGTTCATACTTCTTTTCATTTTTATTCATTTGTGCAAAAACTTTTTCTACCGTTTTGTAGAAAAGTTCAATTGATTCTTGTTCGTTATAACAAGGAACAATTAGACTAATTTTTTCCAAAATTAATTACTCCTTAGTACTTGGCAATTAAAACTTTTACAAAGAAATGCTACCAATTATTTACAGATTGATTATTATCATTTTATCATTAATTAGGATAGTTTGGCATCGGAATTAGACAAATCTTTTGATATAATTAAGGTACTAGACAGCGGAGGTGTTAAAGATGGGAAAACCAATTAAAGTTATGACCGTTTTTGGAACTCGGCCAGAAGCCATTAAAATGGCTCCAATTATTTTAGAAATGAACCGTCATCGTGATCAATTTACTCCCATTACCGTTGTCACTGGACAGCATCGCGAGATGTTGCAACAGGTGCTAGATATTTTCAAGATCATCCCAGACTACAATTTGAATATTATGAAAAAAGCACAAACACTTAGCGATATCACAGTTTCCGTGATTGCCCAGTTAAATCCGATTATTGCTAAGACTAATCCTGATATTGTTTTGGTTCATGGTGATACCACTAGTACATTTGCCGCATCAGTGGCCACTTTTTATCATAAAAAAATGCTTGGCCACGTTGAAGCAGGGTTACGAACACATGATAAATATTCTCCCTATCCGGAAGAAATGAATCGGCAACTAACCGATGTTCTAGCTGATTTGTATTTTGCGCCAACGGAGTTAAGTAAAAAGAACTTATTGAAAGAAAATCATCCGGAATCTCACATTTTTGTGACCGGTAATACTGCCATCGATGCGCTTCATCAAACGGTTAGTGATCATTATCATCATTCCATTTTGGATAAGATTAATCCTAAACATCGGATTATTTTACTTACCATGCATCGTCGTGAAAATCTGGGCGAACCGATGAAACGAACGTTTGAAACCATTAAAGAAGTGGTCGATCATCATTTGGATGTTGATGTGGTTTATCCCGTTCATTTGAATCCGGTTGTACAACAAATGGCTCGTCAAATTTTCAAAGATGATCCTCGCATTCATTTAATTGAGCCATTAGACGTGGTTGATTTTCATAATATGGCTGCTCGAAGTTACTTTATTATGACTGATTCTGGTGGAGTTCAAGAAGAAGCGCCATCCCTTGGTAAACCAGTTTTGGTACTTAGAACGTCAACAGAGCGACCTGAAGGAGTTAAGGCTGGTACTTTAAAGTTAGTAGGGACTGATCCTCAGACAATTCGAAAAGCTATGGAAGATCTTTTAGATCATCCAGTTGAATACCAAAAAATGGCTGATGCACATAATCCATACGGAGATGGAACAGCATCTCAGAAAATTTTATCTGCAATTGAGGCAACTTTTAAAAAGGAGTCCTAGCTTGTGGAATTGAAAATAAACCAAAAATTTGTTTCTTTCATTAAATTGGTAATGAAGCATTTTAAGATGGGGAATGTGTCTGATTCTGCCATTGTCTTGGCATACTACGCTTTGCTATCTCTATTTCCCATTTTAATTATGCTTGGTAGTATCATTAAGTTACTACACGGAGATCCAAATGATATTTTAACGTACATCAAAACAGCGGTTCCGCCGTCAATCTATACGATGCTCCTTCCCATGATTAAATCGGCCTTTGATAATAATAATAGTGGGGGAAGTTTATCGATTGGACTGCTACTGGTAATTTGGTCTGCTAGTCAAGCAATGGCAGCCTTTCAAAGAACGGTTAATCGAACGTATGGCGTGGCTGATGATCAAAATCCGATTATGAATCGCTTAATTTCGTTTGTATGGATGCTTTTATTGGTACTTTTATTGATCATTTTGATGATTCTCCAAGGATTTGGTCAAGGGATTATTATGCATTTAAGACCCATTTTGCATCTTTCCACCGTTGCAACTAAAGTTGTGGCAGTGATCCGAATTCCCTTTATCATCGCAGTATCATTTATAATTGTGATGCTTCTTTATTATTTTGTTCCCAGCGTTAAAACCAAGATTCGTTATACTATTTTTGGTTCAGGTATCTCAGTAATCGGACTAATGATTTTGTCTCAAGCATTTTCGTTGATCATTGAGTACTTTTTTAGGAATATTACTGCTTACAAAACATTAGGAACCTTTATCGTAATTATGTTGTGGTTATATTTTATTGGACTCGTTTTGATGTTTGGAGCTGTCATTAATGCAAGCGTTCAAGAATATTATACTGGAAGTATTGAATCGACGAGGGGATCGGTTCGCTCAATTATTACCAATGCTCGTAAATTTCGTTCTGAAAAGAAAAACACCACCAAAAATTAAGTGGTGGCGTTTTATTGCTTGATTACTTGCGACTTGCTTCGACTAATTGGCGTGAAAATTCATCGAGATCTTTAATGTCATTTTCATCTGGTTCAAGGTTGATTTTGACACTTTTAGCCCCTTGAGTAGCGTTGGTTGCTTTAAGAGCCTTGGTGAATTCATCAACAGCAACATTATAGTATTCCTGGTAAAAGACGTCTCCAGATCCTGCCACTCCAAAGATTTTGCCCTCTAAATTAAGGGAATCAAGATCTTCGAAAAAGTCCATTCCCTCTTCGGGGAGAGCCCCTTCATCGTACGTATAAGGACATATCACAATAATATCGGTATCTTTAAGTTCATCAGCATCGGTTTGAGAAATTTCGGTTTCTTCAACGTCGACACCAAGGTCTTCTAACCCCTCGGTCACGATGTCAGCAACATCTTCGTTATTTCCGGTAATGGTGGCATAAATCACGTGTGCTTTTGGCATGAGTGAATCCACTTCCTTTATAGTATTTGCAAATAAGTATATCAGAATAGTTTTAACTTGTTAATTTGATGGGAGTTGACGTTGTTGGACAAACAATCGGCAAAAAAATTAAAAGTGACTAAGATCGTCACTCAAAAAAGACCCGGAAGATATAATGTGTACATTAATGATCACTATGCCTTCCCAGTTAGTGAAGAAGTGATGATCCAATTTGGCATTTTTAAGGATTCAGAGCTAGATCAGAATCAGATCAATCAAATTAAAGCAGCAGATGATGTTTCAAAGTTATATAATAAGGCTATCAATTTTATTTCATATCAGACACGCTCAAAAAAGGAAGTTAGGGACAAATTAAAGTCATTTTCAGATAATCTGGAAGCAATTGATAAGGCAGTTGAACAACTGGAACAGATCAATCTGCTTAACGATGAGCACTATGCTGATACATATTTAAAGGGAGTTGTTGAACAGCAAAACAAGGGTCCCATGGCTGTTTCACGTTATTTAAAACAGAAGGGAATTGCGGATGAATCCATTAACATTGCGATTGAAAATAATTATCCAGAAGAAGCGGTACTAAGAAATGGGGAAAATCAAGCAAAAAAGGTTTTTGCGCATAACCAGCGTTTTCCATTTAACAAGCGGATTCAAAAGACAAAAACTTCCCTATACCGGAAGGGCTACTCATTTGATGATATTGACACCATTATTAGCGAGATGAACTTTCAGGGTGACGCTGAACAGCAAGATGAGTTACTAAATAAAGAGGGTAACAAAGTCTGGCACAAATATCGAAATTATGATGACGCCAAACAACGTCAGAAATCAAAACAGTCACTTTATCGGAAGGGTTTTGATCTGGATGACATTGATCAATTTCTGGACACAAAAGAAAATTAATTGGAGTGAATTAAATGAACAGATTTAAGAATTCAGCTTTATTTTTTTGGACGATTGAGATCCTAATTGCGGTAGGAATTGTTTATTTGTGTTCCAAAGTTGGTTTTATCTTTTCACCAATTGTCATTTTTGTATCAACCATCTTTGTTCCTCTGCTACTGGCGGGATTCTTGTACTATATGCTTAATCCGATCGTTAATTTACTGATGAAAATAAAAATTACCAAAACGAAGAAAATCAATCGAACGTGGGCAACTGCCATTGTGTTCTTGATTGTGATTGGCGTCATTGTTTACATGGTCTTTTCGTTTGTTCCCCGATTAATTACACAGGTAGCAAATATGGTGGGGGCCGCACCCGAGTTCGCTAAACAAGGTCAAGAATTATTAACTAAGGTTACTCGTTATGGATTTTTAAAAAAGGTGGACTGGCGTCCCATTGTTGATAAACTACAATCTTCCTATTCGTCGTATCTAAAGACGGTTCTGGCAAACTTAACTAGTAGTGTCGGATCCATCATTTCAATGGCTACTAACGTAGTGGTAACAGCAATTACGGTTCCAGTAATCTTATTTTACATGTTAAAAGATGGAAATAAGTTATTACCAAGTATTGAGAAACTAATGCCCGCTCTATCAAAACATCATCAGAAACAGACCGTTACATTACTAAAGAAGATGAATCACACGCTTTCACGATACATTGGAGGTCAAGTGATTGAGTGTCTGTTTGTTGGAACGTTTACCTCGTTAGGCTACGTTTTGATTGGTCAAAAGTATGCACTTCTGTTAGGGGTATTTGCCGGGTTATGTAACATCATTCCTTACGTTGGTCCTTACATTGGAATTATTCCATCGCTTTTCGTTGCCTTTTCAGATAATATTATGCAAGTTATTTGGGTAATTGTGGTGGTTATTATCGTGCAACAAATCGATGGCAATCTGGTTTATCCAAATGTAATCGGTAAGTCACTCAAAATTCATCCTCTTACCATTATTATTATTTTACTGGCAGCGGGACACATTGCGGGATTATTTGGGATGATTTTAGCCATTCCGGTTTATGCGATTGCTAAAGTAATTATCGAGTATTGTTATAATATTTGGCTAGTACAACATGATAATTCCAATACTACCCCTAAGGACGATGCACCAAGTTAAAATTTTTTAATGGAATAATTAATTTGATTGACGGTAATGGAAGATATGCTAACATTTAATTATGAATTAAAGATAAGTTAACCTCTACAGGAGATATTATGACAAAAGTAATTACATATGGCACTTTTGATCTACTTCATAAGGGTCATGTACGTTTATTAAAACGTGCTCGTGAATTAGGTGACTCGTTGACGGTTGGTCTTTCGACAGACGAGTTTAACGCCGTAAAAGGAAAACGAGCTTACAATTCTTACGAAGATCGAAAGTATATCTTGGATGCCATTCGATATGTTGATGAAGTAATTCCTGAAAAAGGCTGGAATCAGAAAATCTCTGATATTAAAAATCACAATATTGATATTTTTGTAATGGGTGATGATTGGAAGGGGAAGTTTGACTTTCTTAAAGATTACTGCAAGGTAATTTATCTTCCACGAACTCAGGGGATTTCAACCTCTAAAATCAAGTCTGATTTAGGTGTTACAAGTAAAAGTGATTGGGAAGAATAGATTTTGTACACGGATACCCTAGTTTAATTGCTAGGATATTTTGGCGTCTAAAGGGAGAAAAATGGCACAGGCACTTTTTTTGGTAACTTCAGTTCACGGAGCTCAAAAAGCTAATTTTAAAGATAGACTTAGAAGAATGGTTGATGATGGGAATGAAATTAAAGTTATAATTTCTATTTTTAACTACGACGAATCACAATACGTGGCCGCTCTTATTAATGAGCTAGCAAGTTCATTTCGAAATCATAAGCAAGTTGAAATTCTGCAATTATTTGATATCTTCTATAAACAACAGGGAATGAAAGATCCAGATAATGAAACAGATGTTGATCTTGCTTCATTAAATGTGCAAAAAAAAGTGGTTAAAAATCATCATATCAAAGTTTATAGTGATGATAATGGATTAGTTCGGGCTGAGCTCTATGAAGTTCTACCCCAATCTGGTTTGTACAAATTAAATTGCTATAAGGGATCGAACGTTTCTAAAGTGATTTATTATAATGAACAAAAAAAACCCGTTGCTGTAACTAGTCAAGTCAATAGTAATCATTGGACAACTAAATTTTTAAATCAAAATGAGGCCATTTCATGTTGTGTTGATCAATTATTCGGAGGACCCATGCAACAGTACTATTTAAGCAAGACTTCCATTATCCAATCGCCTGAAAAGAGTGTAAAGCTTTCTAAGCCAGTTAGTAATCTAGTTGATGATGAAAATACTGGGAACGTAAAATACGTGATGAAGGATTCGGCGGTTTCTTCCTACGTGATTTCAGATTATGGTAATGCGAGTCGATACAGTGACTTGGCTGCTTTTAATGTTTCTTTGATCAATCAGTACGGCGGTAACAGTGAGACCACTGTTTTTATTGATCTGGATGACATGATCAATTTTTCGAAATATCTCAATAGAAACGTAATTTTCAACTACTAAGGAGAAACAATGCGAGTAATACTTTCTAACGTTACTGAAGAACAATCAAAGCTGAAAATTGAATTTGAGTTGGTTAATCCTAGTTATGCAAATGAGGATGCAACTGTTACCCTGATTGAGAAAGAAAGTTTAGCTTCGATTACCGTTCCCGTGCCTGCTCAAAATGTTAATGGTAATACGGCGACTATTACAATTGATCCAACTAAATTTCAATTTGATTTGATTGGACAGGATGAATTTCAGTGGCAGCTTTATTACTCTTGCGGAAATACAGAGCATCGCACACTTATCCAAGTTGAGGGTGAGTACGTCAGTGCCATTCATCGAATTGGCTTTAAAGCTTATTATCAGTACGATATTGATCCATCAGGAATGGCAGTTTTTTATGTCCGAACTAATCGGACTGTCAAACAATTTGTAATGAACTCAGCTAATTTATTTGGAAATGGTAAGTTGCGTTTAACTGGTTTTGATCAAATTAATGACCAAAAACTTAATAAAATGGCCATTATTCTTAGAAGGGCGAGCGATCAAAGTGAACAAACCTACCCAGTGCATAAGCGTCCCTTCAAAGGGATTTTTGAAATCACCATTCCCTTAGAACAACTTGATGACGAGGATACATATCGTCTTTACATTGAATATGATTATCAGGAAAAACATTTGCGCCAAAGATTAGTAATGGATACCTCGTTGAGTTCATTTAGAACCATTGCCAAACTGGCTAATCATCACGAATTGGTCTTAAAAGAGGGCCATAAGGGTCAATTACGGGTCGTTGCAAGAAAACAGCCGGATGCATCAAAGCGAATTGCTAAATTTCGGCACAAGTTAACCCACTTGTGGAAATCGTTTAAGATTCTAGCTGGTAAAGTTAATCGTTTACGACTGAGAAAATTATTTAAGCGCGGTCATACACCGTTTGCTACTACGACAATTGTTTTTGAAAGCTTTGGGGGACGCCAGGTTAGTGACAGTCCGTATGCCATTTATCAAGTTTTTAAGAAATTATATCCTAAACTTAATTTTGTGTGGTCAATTCAAAAATCACAAAAGCAGTTTTGTAAGGATCATAATATAAATTACGTGATCAAAAATACTGGGCGTTGGGTTCGAATCATGGGGAAAGCTAAGGTATGGATCAGTAACGCTCGTTTTCCAGCCTGGGTCATTAAACCTGATTACGTAACCTACGTTCAAACGTGGCATGGCACCCCACTTAAGAAATTAGGATTGGATATTGAACGCGTTTCAATGCCTGGGACCACGACCAATAAGTATCATGATAACTTTGTAAAAGAGGCCAATCGGTGGGATGCTTTGATTTCCCCCAATGAGTTTTCGACAAAGGTCTTTAGAAGTGCGTTTGGTTATGAAAATCAAATTTTAAAAGTTGGTTACCCACGAAATGATGAACTGATCAACGACAATTACCCAACCGAAATTAATAAGATTAAGGATAAACTTGGCATCCCACGGAATAAGAAAGTGGTGCTGTATGCACCCACTTATCGTGATAATCAGTTTGAAAGTAAGGGGAAGTATACCTTTAAGCTACCGTTTAGTTTAGATGAGTTTAAACAACGTTTTGGGGAAGATACCGTCTTGATTTTACGGATGCATTATTTGATTTCAAACGTGCTAGACGTTTCTGACTATCATGGGTACGTTTATGACCTATCAAATTATTCAAATATTTCTGACTTGTATCTGATTTCTGACTTATTAATTACGGATTATTCCTCAGTCTTTTTTGATTATGCTTATCTTAAGCGTCCCATCTTGTTTTATCCTTATGATTACCATACTTATAAGGATGAACTACGTGGATTTTATCTTAACTATGAACGTGATTTGCCTGGGGAAATTGTTTATGATCCTGAGCAACTAATGAATGGGATTGAAAGTGCCTTAAAGAATGGTGACGTTGAACACGATCCTAAATTTATGGATTTTTATAATCGGTTCTGTAGAATTAATGATGGATTAAGTTCAATTAAAGTAATTGATTATGTAATGCAGCAAATTCGTTAAAAGTAATCCGGAATTTCCGGATTTTTTGTTTTATGGTATACAATCAGTCTATAAAGAAAGGAAGTAAAGATGAAAAAAGCAGACCTAGAAAAAGAAGTTGATAAACGGAGAACTTTTGCCATTATTTCTCATCCGGATGCCGGGAAAACAACGATTACCGAGCAGTTGTTACTTTTTGGTGGAATTGTTCGAGAAGCCGGAACCGTAAAAGCTAAGAAAAGTGGCAATTTTGCTAAATCAGATTGGATGGAGATTGAGCAGAAACGTGGAATTTCCGTCACTAGTTCCGTGATGCAATTTGATTACCAAGGGAAACGAATTAATATTTTGGATACTCCTGGTCATGAGGATTTTTCAGAAGACACTTATCGAACTCTCATGGCGGTTGATTCTGCCGTCATGGTTATTGACGCTGCCAAGGGGATTGAACCACAAACTAAGAAACTGTTTAAGATCTGTAAAATGCGGGGAATTCCAATTTTTACTTTTATGAATAAGTTGGACCGTGACAGTAAAGATCCAATGGAATTAATTGATCAACTTGAAAATGTACTTGGTATTGAAGCTTATCCGATGAATTGGCCGATTGGATCAGGAAGAATTTTAAAGGGCTTATACGACCGTTATAATCGACGAATTGAATTATATAAGACGGAAGCCAAGGGTGAAAGTTTTATTAAGTTAGATGATGACGGCAATATTGTTGGCGATAGTCCGTTAAAAGATGACAGTATTTACCAAGACGCAAGAAGCGAGATGGATCTAATTTCTGAAGCGGGGAACCAATTTAGCAAAACAAAGATTGCTAATGGTGATCAGACGCCCGTCTTCTTTGGATCTGCCTTGGTTAATTTTGGGGTAAAAACATTTTTGGATGCTTACTTGAAGCTTTCCCCGGCTCCTGGTCATCACAAAACGTTGCAAGGAAATGAAGTTGAGCCCACTTCGCCAGAATTTTCGGGTTTTGTGTTTAAGATTCAGGCTAATATGAATCCGCGTCATCGTGATCGAATTGCGTTTGTACGAATTTGTTCCGGTGAATTTCAGAAGGGGATGGATGTTACGCTTGATCGGACCCAAAAATCCATTCGTTTATCTAACGTAACTGAGTTTATGGCTAATACTCGAGAAAACGTGCAGACGGCCGTTGCTGGCGACATCATTGGCCTTTATGATACGGGTAATTTCCAGATTGGTGATACGATTTATACGGGAAAGAAACCAATTGCGTTCGAAAAGCTACCACAGTTTACCCCGGAACTATTTATGCGAGTTTCAGCTAAAAATGTTATGAAACAAAAGTCATTTCACAAGGGAATTAAACAACTCGTTCAAGAAGGTGCCATTCAGCTTTACACTAATTACAGTACTGGTCAGTACATTTTAGGGGCAGTTGGGCAACTTCAGTTTGAAGTATTTCAGTTTAGAATGAAAAATGAATACAATTCTGACGTTGTGATGGAGCCGATGGGTCATAAGATTGCTCGTTGGATTGATCCTGATCAACTGGATGAGAAAATGTCTTCATCCCGAAACATTTTGGTGCGTGATCAGAAGGGAGATCCATTGTTCCTATTTGAAAACGAATTTGCTGAACGATGGTTTAAAGATAAGTATCCTGACGTTAAGTTAACTGCCAAGCTTTAGGATTGAATTAACACAATATTAGTTTTAAACTGGCATTTATGAGAGGTAGATGTGAATTATGAAAAAACTAAGTGCTTGTACGAGTGTAATGGTTGGAAAAGATGCTAGTGTTGATGGTTCAACGATGATTTCGCGTAATGATGATACTTTTTTGCCATTGACGCCGCAACGTTTCTACGTTCAGCCCGCATATCAAAATGAGGATAAAGTTTGGAAATCCAATCAAAATGGTTTTACGGCTCAGATGCCAAAATCAGGTTATCGGATTTTAATGACTCCTAACGCTGATGTTAAAAAAGAAGGGGTTTACGCTGAAAGTGGTTTTAACGAGAAAAATGTTGCTATGAGTGCTACTGAGAGCGTTTATGGAAATGAACATGCTTTAGCTCATGACCCATTAGTTGAACATGGATTAGCTGAAGACTCATTACAATCAATGGTGTTACCTTACATTAATTCTGCACGTGATGGGGTTAAGTACCTAGGAAACTTAATTAAAAACTATGGTTCTCCAGAGGGTAATGGGGTCCTCTTTAGTGATAAAAATGAAGTTTGGTATATGGAAATTGTTACCGGTCACCATTGGGTTGCCCAGCGGATCCCAGATGATAGTTATGCCGTAGTGGCAAATGAAGTAGCAATCCAACAGGTTGATTTTGATGATCCTGAAAACTTTATGTATTCTGATGGATTGCAAGAATTTGTGGAAAAGTACCACTTAAATCCTGATCAAGCTGGTTTTAATTTCAGACATATTTTTGGTACCCACAATGAGTTTGATCATCATTACAATACCCCACGAGTTTGGTATGGACAAAAAGTCTTGAATCCTGAGATTGAACAAAGTCCTACTTCCAATGACTTACCATTTATTAGAAAAGCCGATCGTAAGATTGAAGTTAGTGATGTTGAATTTATTTTGAGTTCACATTATAACGAAACTAAGTATGATCCCTTAGCTAAGGATCCACAGGAATCTAACACTCAATTTCGACCGATTTCAATGAACCGAACTCAAAATTCACATGTTCTTCAGATTCGAAACGATGTCAGTGAAAAATGTTCTGCCATTATGTGGTTGAATTTTGGGGTTCCTGCTTTTAGTCCATATGTTCCCTTCTTTGCGAACGTTAATGAGACAGATCCTAGTTACGAAAATACTCCATTAACTATGGATGATAAGAGTGCGTACTGGATGTACCGAAAGTTATCAATGATTGTTGAATCACATTACAGTAATTTTATTCAACAAGATCGTGATTTTAAAAAGTCTGCTAATGAACTGTTTTTAGGCCATCTTTCGGATACTATTAATCAAGCATCGAATATGAGTGAATCAGATGCCTCAGAGTTTTTAAAGGATCAAAACCAACGGCTTGTTAAAGAGATGCGAGCTCGAACCTATCAGTTTATGCATGAACTGATGGAAAAGGGACTTACACTTTCTAAATTAACTTATAATATGGATAAAAATCTATAATAAAAAGCCTACTCATTTGAGTAGGCTTTTTTAGTTTAAACGTTTGTCAAAGTTATTAACTCGAATTGTTTGATGTTTTTTGACCCATTGGGAACCACCAAGATTTAGCCAATCACCCTGATTAGTTTTAATCTCCGTGAAAACTTTCCATGTCGATCCAGCTGGTAAGATTTGATCGTATTTGCGATTTTGCTGGGGTGAATCATACACCGACGTTGGAATTTTCATTTTAACGAGATAGTTAACTGACTGAACCACTTTCCAATTAGAACGGCGATAATACAAGATGATGTTCTGGGGCTTTTCAGTAAACTGACCGTTTAAATCTCCAATTGAAAGATGGAGGTCGTAATTTGATATGACTGGTGCCTGAAGTGAGAAATGATGATGAAAGGAACCGTTCACAATAATTGGGGTCTGGAGAAGCCTGAAAGTATCAAAATCGAAGCAATAAACACTAACTGGCTGACCAAGTTTAGGCATGTAATGGAATTTAATTAACTGGTTGGACGTTCTCATTTTTCTAGTTAATCCATCGATATTGACAAGAATGTAGTTTTTAATTTGCGGAACGATGAAATTAATGGGGTCACCGATGGAACCACTAATGATTTCAGTTGGTTTGAGTTGATTACCGGCTTGATCAACAAACTCCATTAAGACGGTGCTTGGCTTTTTTGCTTCGGATTGTTTAGAAGAGGGACGTTTAGTCTCTGATGTAGAACTTTTATGTATGGGCTGGTTAAATGAGTTATCAGGAACCGAAGGGGTTCGAGTGGGGTTGCTAGTTTGTTTGCTTGGTTGATGGGCCCGATGTTTGGTGTGTTTATAATGATGACCGGTTCTCAAAAGAATTTTTTTCATCCAATTAAACATAATTTTCCTCCACTGATGATTTATATTGATTTTACCATTTTTGGAACCAAAAAAAGACCCCGATTAGAATTCTAATCGGGGTCTAACTTAGTTACTTAGCGTTAATAATAATATTGTTGTCTTTATCGGTATCGGCAACTAAATTGTTAGTTTCTGGGTGATTCAAGAAGTAATCAGCAGTTTGATCTTCTAATTGTTCTTGAATTACTCTTCTAAGTGGACGAGCTCCCATTGAAGGATTGTATCCTAATTCAACAATTTTTTGTTTAGCTGAATCAGTAACCGCAATATGAACGTTCCGTGATGAAAGCATGTTGTTCATGTCTTTAATCATTAAATCAACGATTTGATTCAAATCGTTCTTAGTGAGTTGATTGAACTCAACAATATCATCGAAACGATTCAAGAATTCAGGTTTGAAGTAAAGTCCAAGCTTATCCATTACTGAATGAGTCTTACCAGTTGATTCTGGGGTAAATCCAACGCTTGCTTCTGCGTCACTTCCAGCGTTACTAGTCATGATAATGACAGTATCCTTGAAGGAAACGGTTCGACCTTGTGAATCAGTTAAACGACCATCATCCAAGATTTGAAGGAATGTGTGCAGAACATCAGGGTGAGCTTTTTCAACTTCATCCAATAAGATTAAGCTGTAAGGATTACGACGAACTTTTTCAGTTAACTGACCAGCTTCATCGTATCCAACATAGCCAGGTGGTGAACCAATCAACTTTGCGACTGATTGTGGTTCACGATATTCTGACATGTCAAATCGGATCATTGAATCTTCAGATCCAAATAATTCTCTAGCAAGTTGTTTAGCCATTTCAGTCTTACCAATTCCAGTTGATCCAACGAATAAGAATGAACCAATTGGACGACCACTACCATTAAAACCAATTCGGTTTCGTTTGATTGCCTTAGCAACCGAATCAACAGCCTTGTCTTGTCCAATAACATGTTGCTTTAAGTTTGGAGCCAAATCCTTTAACTGTTGTTGTTCCTTGGTTTGTAGTTCACCAACTGGGATATTAGTCATTTCTTCAACAACTTGTTGCATATCTTTTTCGGTAACGGTGTTGTGCTTTTCACTTGTAGCACCTTTATCTTTACTTTGGTGTAGTCGTTTGATCTTGTCGCGATAGTAAGCAGCTTGTTCGTAATCTTCCTTATCTAAAGCAACTTCTTTTTCATGCTCGGCACTATCAATTTCTTTATCAATTGTTTTAGGATCGATAATGTTTAAAGTTAAGTTCTTCCTTGATCCGGTTTCGTCCAATAAATCAATGGCCTTATCGGGAAGATAACGATCACTGATGTAACGATCGGAGAGGGTAGCAGCCGCTTTGACGGCTTTATCGGTATATTTAACTAAATGATAGTTTTCATACCGGTTTTGCAAACCCTTTAAAATTTTAATTGATTGATCGACCGTTGGTTCTTTAACCATGATGGGTTGTAATCGACGTGAAAGAGCTGAATCTTTTTCAATATCACGATACTCTTTCATGGTGGTTGCACCAATTAACTGAAAATCACCACGTGCAAGGGCTGGCTTTAGAACATTACCAGCGTCCATGCCACCTTCAGCATTTCCAGCGCCCATGATTTCATGGATTTCATCAATGAATAAAATGACGTTTCGGTTAGATTGAACTTCCTTAATTAATTGTTGCATTCTTTTTTCAAATTGACCACGAACTCCAGTACCTTGAACCATGGATACCATGTCTAATTGGATAACTTGCTTGTTTTGTAGCTTTTGGGGAACGGTTCCATCAGCAATCTTTTGGGCTAAGCCCTCAACAATCGCTGTTTTTCCAACTCCAGCTTCACCAATTAAGACGGGATTATTCTTACCTCGACGGTTTAAGACTTCAATGGCACGTGCGGTTTCTTTATCACGTCCAATGACTGGATCGAGTTTTCCAGCTTTGGCTTTCTTAGTTAAGTCAGTTCCATAGGTAGAAAGAATTGATTTTGAACCATTTCTACCATTACCTTGTCCACTTTGTGGTGGAACTTGGTAGTCGTTTACTTGACCATTTTGCATTGCGCGAAGAAAGTCATCAAGACTACCAAATCCATATGAACCTTGTCCTTCCATAGTTTAAGCCTCCTTTTGCTAAACTAAATCGTCAGACAAAAGTCTGACCTTTATTGACCATTCATGAATATTATACGCACTAATGATATTCAATCAAGTATTTTGACTGATCTAAGAATGGTTTTAAATGTGTTAAGATTAAAGTTAATTAGGAGGTTGTTATGAGTAAAAATAAAGATGATTTTACTAAATTATTAAATCAATTAAAAGATGGTGAAATTAAAGATTTGACAATTAATCCAAAAGATTTTCCCGAATTTCAACAAGCTTTTATGAATTTTCCAACCCGGAAAAGGATCGTGGGCAAAGCCAGTGAAAAGGGTATTTTAACCTATCACTATTCATCTGAAAATTAGCGCTATGACAATTATGTAAGCGATTAATGATAATTACTTGTTTTTTAGATGATAAATTGATATTCTTAAACTGTAAATAGAGTTAAATAAACGATTAAAGGAGTGCGTTCATTATGGAGAAACGTCAATTCAAAATTACTGCAGAAACTGGCATTCACGCTCGTCCAGCAACGTTGTTAGTTCAAACTGCAAGTAAATTTGATTCAAACATTAGTCTTGAATACGGAGACAAATCTGTTAACTTAAAGTCAATCATGGGTGTTATGTCATTAGGTGTCGGCGAAGGTGCTGAAATTACAATTTCAGCAGATGGCGACGATGCTAAGGAAGCTCTTGATGCAATTGCCAAGACTATGAAGG
Organism: Fructilactobacillus fructivorans; assembly: GCF_000814735.1. Lineage (NCBI taxonomy): Bacteria > Bacillati > Bacillota > Bacilli > Lactobacillales > Lactobacillaceae > Fructilactobacillus > Fructilactobacillus fructivorans. The sequence goes on along the minus strand of NZ_JOJZ01000020.1, from coordinate 7,484 downwards.
ATGAAGGATTGATCGACTAATATGACTACCCTAAAAGGTGTCGGTGTTAGTGATGGAATCGCATTCGGTAAAGCTTATTGTTTAGCTAAACCAGATTTGACTTTTGATAAAGATACCTTTTTAGGTATAGAACAAGAAGAAGCACGCCTTAAAAAAGCATTTCGAGATACTAAAACAACTATTATGAACATTAAACAGCATAATAGTGCCGAGATGGCTAAAAAGTATCTTGATATTTTAGATTTTTATTTAGAAGTTTTATCTGATCCAGAGTTAATCAATGAAGTTAAACGGGTCATAACAGAAGAAAATAAGAATGCTGCAGTTGCATTGAATCGTGTGTTCAATCAATATGCAGCTATTTTTTTAAAAATGAACGACGAATATCTAAGGGAACGTGTTCATGATATTAATGATATGCGTGACCAACTTCTAGGGCGTTTACTTGATATTGATACTCCTGATCTTTCGCTTATTGACCAACCCGTAGTAATCGTTGCGAATTCCATTTCTCCAACTCAAATCGCACAAGTTCAAAAGAAAAATATTCTTGGGATCGTCACAGCGGTGGGAACCAAGACTTCCCACGCTGCAATTATTTCTCGCAGCATGGATATTCCAGCTGTGTTAGGATTACAAACCCGTCTAAGTGACATAAAAAATGGGGAACAATTAATCGTTGACGGAAGTAGTGGCGAGGTAGTTACTGCTCCTGATCACCATGAAATTGAGAATTACCAAAGAAGATCAGAAAGATTTAAACAACAAAGAAAAGTTTGGACTAAATTTATAAACCAGCCTACCAAGACGCTTGATGGTCAAAAGCTTTTACTAGGGGCAAACGTTAGTAGTGAAAGTGAGGTTGAAAACGCTCTAAATTTCGGCGCCGATTCAATGGGATTGTTTCGGACTGAGTATATTTATATGAATTCTGATCATCTCCCGAGTGAAGATGAGCAAGCTTCGATTTACCAAAACATCGTCTCGAAAGTTAATGGGAAGCAACTAACTTTTAGAACGATGGACATTGGTGGCGATAAATTAGTTAGTTATTTACCTAATATTGCGCACAAAGAGTCCAATCCCTTTCTGGGGTATCGAGCCATTCGTTATAGTTTGGGGGAAAGCTCTATTTTTCGTACCCAGATCAGAGCGCTTCTCAGATCCTCTGCTTATGGACCAATCCGAATTATGTTTCCAATGATATCGACAATTTCAGAACTAGACCAAGCACTTTCAATTTATAATGAGGAACGACAAAATTTAATTAATGAGGGTGTTCCGGTTGGTTCAGTTCAGTTAGGAACTATGATTGAGGTACCAGCTGCAGCAATTATGATTGATAAAATTATCTCTAAGGTGGATTTTGTCAGCATTGGGACCAATGATTTAGTCCAGTATACGGTAGCCGTTGACCGTGGGAATGAACGAGTTTCGTATCTATACCAAGCTTGTGATCCTGCGGTACTACGACTAATTGGTCACATCGTGAGGACGGTTCATAAGGCGGGAAAAACCGTGGGAATTTGTGGAGAAGTAGCTGCTGATCCTCAGGTAATTCCGTTTTTAATTGGACTAGGAATGGATGAATTATCGACGACGCCCACTCAAATTTTAAAAACCAGAGCTTATATTAGTAGAATCAATTCGCAAACTGCAGGTCAATTGGCAGATAATATTATTTTAAACGCTGGCACTACTAGTGAAGTTAATAATATGATTCATGACTTCACTTCTAAAATGCCAGAATAAACGTATCATTGAGACTTGAACAGATGAACACAAAGTTGCAAACCACGTTTTAAACCCATATAATTACATTTGTTTAACGTCAAAGAGAGAAGGGGAAACTACGTGAATATTGGTTTGTTTACAGATACTTACTTCCCGCAAGTCAGTGGAGTTGCTACATCAATCAAAACATTAAAGGATGAGCTCGAAAGACGTGGTAATCACGTATACATTTTTACAACAACTGATCCTAATGTAGAAAAAAACGATGATAGTGAAAAAGATATTTATCGTTTTTCAAGTGTTCCTTTTATTTCTTTTACCGAGCGAAGAATTGCAGTTAGAGGGATTTTTCAAGCTTATCAAATCGCTAAGCAACTTAAATTAGATATTGTTCACACTCAGACTGAATTTTCGCTTGGAATCATCGGTAAATTTGTTGCTAAAAATTTAAACATCCCGTGTATTCATACTTATCACACTATGTATGAAGATTATTTGCATTACGTTGCCAACGGTAAACTATTGAAACCCATCCATGTAAAGGAAATGATGTTGGCTTTTTGTCATCACATGGATGGTGTAGTGGCGCCAAGTAAGCGAGTTTTGGATAAGTTAACGGACTATGGAGTGAAAAGTCCCATTCGGATTATTCCAACTGGGATTGATGTGAAGCATTATGAAAAAAATGATCATGTTGATATAAGAAAAAAGCTGGGCCTTAATTCCAATACTCCGGTAATGGTATCTGTCAGTCGAGTTGCATATGAGAAAAACATTTCAGAAATGATCGATGCTTTGCCCAAAATCTTGAAACAAGTTCCTAATGCCATGTTGGTCATTGTTGGTGAGGGACCTGCTGAAGACGATTTAATGAAGCAAGTGAGTGACATGAAACTTAATGATCACGTTATTTTTACGGGAGAGATTAACAACAATAACGTTAATGATTATTATCGAATGGCTGATGTTTTTGTTTCTACCTCGAATTCTGAATCTCAGGGATTAACCTATATTGAAGCGGTGGCTGCTGGTACGAAAGTAGTTGTGGCGCGAAGCCCATATACAGATGACTTAATTGATGATAAATCCATTGGGATGACATTCGAATCTGAAGATAAGTTTGTGGAAGAGACGGTCGATTATTTGCAAAATCGTGGTCGATATCCAGATTATCAGAATGTACGAGAACAAAAATTGCATGAGATCTCTGCAGAATATTTTGTAGATCAAATGCTGAGCTTTTATGAGGATACCATTCGAGAGTTTGATCGAACGAAAGCTAAACAAACTAACACATCTGACTGAGGAGTTTTGTTGATGTTAAAGATTGACATGTTTTCAACGGCCGATAAAGTAAAGGGCCAAGGTGTTGGGAGTGCCTATGTTGAATTGATTGCAATGTTAAAAAAACATTTTCCCAATGATTTTGACATTGAAATTAACAAATTTAATCGTTCCGATATTAGTCATTACCACACCATTAATCCATCTTTTTATTTATCGACCTTTTCAAAAAAGCGAGGAAGAAAGATTGGATATGTTCATTTTTTGCCGGAAACGCTCGAGGGAAGCTTAAAAATTCCAACACCTTTTCGACAAATTTTTTATAAGTATGTAGTGGCATTTTATAAGCGGATGGATCACATTGTAGTTGTAAATCCTATGTTTATTCCTAAACTGGAGAAATATGGGATTGACAAGCAAAAAATTACATATATTCCTAATTTTGTTAGTAAAAAGGAATTTTATCCGATCTCAAAACCTCAAAAGAAGCAACTACGAGATCAATACGGTTATGACGAGAATCGTTTTACCGTTCTTGGAACTGGCCAAGTTCAAACTCGGAAGGGTGTAATTGATTTCGGCAAGTTGGCTAAGCAAAATCCTGATATTCAGTTTATTTGGGCTGGTGGTTTTTCGTTTGGCAAAATGACGGATGGATATTCTGAACTGAAAAAATTAGTTGATAATCCACCCCAAAATCTTAGTTTCCCTGGGATTGTTGATCGTAAAGAATTAGTTAATTATTATAATATGGCTGATTTATTTCTTTTACCGTCGTATAATGAATTATTCCCAATGTCAGTTTTAGAGGCATTTTCGTGTGGAATTCCAGTTATGTTAAGAAATTTATCTTTATATAAAAAGATTATTGACGGATATTATATTTCAGCAAATAATGAAGTTGAAATGGATAAAAAGCTTAAGGTGCTATTAAATGACCCTAACTTATTAAAACAGTATGCGGAAAAGTCACTTAAAGCATCAGATTATTATTCCGAGGATCATCTAGCCAAGATTTGGCATGATTTTTATTTTGACCAGGCGAAGAAGGGGTAATTGAATGTCCAGAAGAAATAAAATTTCACTACTTATCATGATTGCCCTTGGGCTCTTAATTTCGTGGTATGCGGCAAGAGACATCAAGTTTAGTGTGCTTATAAGAGACATTGTTGATATTAATCCATTGTGGCTTTTAATCGCACTTGGCTGCATCTTGCTTTACTTTGGCCTTGAATCAGTAATTACTTATATGTTAGTGCGTAACAGTGATCCGAACTTTACGTTTCGGGATGCGATTCGGGTTCCCTTAGTTGAACAGTTATTCAATGGAATAACGCCATTTTCATCTGGTGGTCAGCCAGCTCAATTGTTTGTCTTGATTCAATCTGGTGTTGATGGGGGACGAGCAAGCTCGGCTTTACTGATGAAATTTGTGGTTTATCAAGCAATGATTGTAATCAATTTCTTTATTGCTTTAATTATTGGATTTAACTATGTAATTGATAAAATGCACGCTTTGGCGTGGTTTGTTGTCTTTGGATTTGCAATTCATATGTTTGTAATTGTGTCATTATTGATGATTATGTACTGGCACTCATTTACTAAAAAATTTGTTAATATTTGTATTAAACCGGTGAAATGGTTTGTTAAAGATGATACATTTTATAAGTTAGTAAATACCTTAAATCAAAAAATTGATAACTTTTATAAGGAAAGTGTGAAAATTGCTCATCAAGGTAAATTGATGGTAAAAGTATTTGTCATCACTTTCTTTCAGCTCCTTTTTTATTACTTAATTCCTTACTTCATTATGCTTGCGTTGGGTTATACTAATGCTAATGTAGTAATGGTTACTAGTCTTCATATTTTAATTGTGATGATTATTTCGATTTTCCCAATTCCCGGTGGAGCCGGGGGAGCAGAATATAGTTTTGAGATGATCTTTCGAAGTTACATCACTAATGGGAGTAAACTTGTACTAGCGATGATTTTGTGGAGAATTCTTACGTATTACCTTGGCTTAATTCTTGGAGTATTTGCGCTTGTAATGAAACCAAGTGAGAAGGCACAAAAGAGTAGAAGGATATTAAAGGGCAAAAGTCATAAGAGTTTTGGAGGAAGCTAGAATGTCTCGAATATTAAAAAGCATTCGTAATTTTTTTAATACCACTATTGGTTTTTTTGTGCTGGTAATCATTCTGTACTGGATAACCACATTGGTTGTTTATAACGTTGATTTTAGTTTGGGTGTCAAAGGTGGCATGCAAACGTTTTTGCTCATCGTTAATCCGATTCCTTCAGGACTATTGTTATTTGGGATTGCCCTGTACTTTCGTGGGAAACTTTCTTATTGGTTAATGTTAATAATTGATTTTCTTCAATCAACTTGGCTCTTTGCCAACGTTTTGTATTATAGGGAATTCTCCGATTTTTTATCAATTGGAATTATTAAAGGAACTGGTGATGTCCAGAATAACCTAGGAAAAAGTATGATGGAGATTTTGCATCCAGCTGACTTTTTGATTTATCTAGATGTTTTGGTCTTGATTTTATTACTGGTTTTTAAAATCATTAAGATTGATTATCGTCCGTTTAAGTATCGTTATGCGATTGGGATAACTTTATTGTCCATTTTGTTAATGGGTGGAGAATATTCACTTGCTAATTCAGATCGAAGTGGCCTTTTGACGAGGACTTTTGATAATAACTATATTGTTAAGTATTTAGGGTTAAATGAATATGCGGCCTTTAATGCCTATCAGACCCATCAAGAAAGTTCTACTAGAGCAAAAGCTAAGGCTTCTGATCTAAATAGTGTGAAGAAGTTTATTAACCAACATCAAACCTATCCAAGTGTTAAATACTTTGGAAAGGAAAAGGGAAAGAACGTCTTCATTATTCATTTGGAGAGTTTTCAACAATTTTTGATTAATTATAAGGTTAATGGACAAGAAGTAACTCCTAATATTAATAAGTTTTACAGTGATCAACACACGATTTCGTTTGATAATTTCTATCATCAAGTGGCTCAAGGTAAAACTTCAGACGCTGAAATGATGCTGGAAAATTCGTTGTATGGTTTGCCACAGGGATCTGCCATGGTTACATATGGCTCACAGAACACTTTCCAGGCGGCTCCTGCAATATTAGACCAGAAGGGTTATTCAACGGCTGTCTTTCACGGAGATGTTCCTAGCTTTTGGAATCGGGACAATACCTATAAGTCATGGGGATACCAGTACTTCTTCGACAGTAATTATTATAAGAAGAAGGCTTCATACAACGTTGGATATGGTATGAAAGATAAGATCTTGTTTAGAGATTCTATTCCATACTTGGAAAAATTACCGCAACCATTTTATGCTAAAATGATTACTCTTACTAACCATTATCCATATGAACTAGATAAGCAGAATGTATCATTCCCTGCACTTAAAACAGGGGATAGCACTGTCGATCCGTATGTTCAGACGGCTCACTATTTGGACCAGTCTTTTGGTGAATTTGAGGACTATTTGAATAAGAGTGGCTTAATGAAAAATAGTGTAATTGTGTTATATGGTGATCACTATGGTATTTCTAATAATCATCGACCAGCAATTGCCAAACTATTAAATAAAAAGTCAGTTAATAATTATGATTTAGCTAACTTCCAGAAAGTGCCATTTATGATTCATGCTGATAATTTGGATGGGCATGTTGATCATACTTATGGTGGGGAAATAGATGTTTTGCCAACCTTACTCCATCTATTAGGCATTAAGAATAATAATATGATTCAGTTTGGACATGATTTGTTAGGGAATAATCCTAACCAAATTGTTCCATTTCGGGATGGAGATTTTGTTACACCACAATACACTAAGATTGGTGGAACAGTTTATGATTCTAAGACTGGGCAAGATCTCAAACTGAATAAAGAACAACAGCAACAGGTTGATGATATTCAAAATTATGTAACGAGTGACCTATCATTGTCGGACCGAGTTATTTATGGCGATTTGCTTCGTTTTTATCATCCAAAGGGATTCAAGCCAGTAAATCGAAAAGATTATAACTATAAACCTAAGAATGCGATGGAACAATTGGATAAAGCCGATAAAGAACATAAGACAGATCTGATTGATCAGCATGGAGGAAAATCGACTGTTCCTATGTATCATACTGATGCGCCAGAGCTTAAGTAGGCAATTTAAGCATTTAGATGAAAATCTAAATGCTTTTTTTATAAAAAAGTCTTGACGGAATTTTATTTACTTGGTATAGTAGTTCTTGTCGTTAAGTCCGCCAAAACAATTTGGTTAAAATTAGTCAGACTTTTCTATTGACAATAAATTAACCACATGGTATATTAATATGTGCGGTGTTGAGGTAAAACAAAACGGCGATCAGTAAGAGTAGATCTTTGAAAACTGAACAAGATTTTGATTACAAGTGTAAGGTAGTTTTAAGTGTACAAGCTTAAA
>NZ_JOJZ01000001.1:0-787 GCF_000814735.1 Fructilactobacillus fructivorans | reverse complement strand
TGATATGAACCCCTTAAGTTGGACAAGAAAATCAACTTAAGGGGTTTTATTATGACGAAATTTAGTTACAAATTAAAAATGGAGATTGTTAAGCAATATCTTAATGGTGATAGCTCAATCAAACTATGTCGAAAATATGGCATAAGATCGTGTAGCTTGGTTCTTAATTGGGTTGATAGATTTAAACAATATGGAGAAAAAGGATTGACCGTTCGGTCAATCCAAAGAAAATATAGTAGCGCTGATAAACAAAACATATTAAACTGGATGAAACTAAATTGTGCCAGTTATCCAGAAACAGCGCTACATTTTGATATCACTTCTCCATCATTAATTTATCGATGGCAACGCTCGTTTGAACTTTACGGAATTTCTGGCTTAGATAATAAACGACTAGGGAGACCGACGATGAAACATAAAAAGAAGCTTCAGCCAGATAAAACTGATCGAAATGTCATGAAAGATTATGAAGAAATGAAACGTCTTAAAGACGAAAATATGATGTTGAAGATCCAAAATGAATATTTAAAAAAATTGAATGCCTTAGATCAAGACGAACAGCTCGACAAAAAGCACAAATAATTAATGAACTAAGGCGGCAATTCATGGTCAGCTTAACGTTGATTTTAAGGGCTGTTCAGATGTCACGAAGTACCTATTACTATTCGACGAAGTCGAATCAAAATCAAAAACTTGAAAATCCGATTAAAAAAGCTATCACGAAAATTAAACAATGTCACCCAAATTATGGTTATCGACGAGTAACGTTAGCTTTAAAGAATTTAGG
>NZ_JOJZ01000007.1:0-111628 GCF_000814735.1 Fructilactobacillus fructivorans | reverse complement strand
TATCTCCGATTCAATATCGGAAACAAACCGCCTAGAAAAATTATATAATGTGTCCAACTTTATGGGTTCACATCAGTGCTCTTTTTTTATGATAAAGCTTTTAATAGATCACAAAGCTCACTTTGGGATGTGACCGTTTGGTCTGGTACAAAATTTGTTTCTGGAACTGACTTTTTGCGGTGATTAAACCAGAAGGCGTGCCATCCGGCTCGTTTGGCAGAGACAATGTCATTTGAGAAAGAGTCCCCAATATAAGCCACTTCGGATGGACGAACGTCCAGACGGTGATTCATAGCGGTAAAGATTTTAGGGTCGGGCTTTAACATGTGAGCTTCCTCTGAAGTAAGGACATAATTAGGATTGATGTAATTCTTTAAGCCTAGTAATTTTAATTTATTAGTGAGAAATTTAGTTGATCCGTTGGCAATAATTCCGATCTTTAAGTCTTGTGACATTGTCTGAATTGTCTTTAAGAGATCATCGTATGATGAAACTTTTTGAATACATTTAAGGTAATTAGCTTTAAAATGGTCAATCTCAAGTTTACTTGGATCAATATCGTTAACCCCATTTTTAAGGTGATGATAAACCATCTTATCTTGTTTGTATGCTCCCGACATAAGACTAAGGAACTTTGTACTTGAAACTTTTTAAATGAAAGTGCTGTATCAAAGGTGGGATGATTGGGGAAGGTTTGAAAGAATGCCTCCTCTGAAACCCGTTTTTGATCATATAATGTGTCGTCGACATCAAACACGACAGCTTTTATCATTTAAATTCCTCCTCAGATAATTAGAACTGTAACACATCTTTAATAATCTACGCAAGATTTGATTAAATCTAAAAATGTTATTGTTATTTAGCTTAATATTTTGTATACTAGATCACGGTGTTAATTACCAATACACACCTAGAAGGTTTTATAAGGTGGTGCTCTTTGAGTTCCTTGTATAATTCTAGGGAGGAAAAAACTTTTATATGGAGGCTAATTATGGCTGTAGTTACAATGAAACAATTACTTGAGGCTGGTGTTCATTTCGGTCACCAAACTCGTCGTTGGAATCCTAAGATGAAGAAATACATTTTTACTGAACGTAATGGTATTTATATCATCGACTTACAAAAGACGGTTAAGTGCATTGACCGTGCTTATAACTTCATGAAGGATGAAGCAGCAAATGATGCTGTAATTCTTTTTGTTGGTACTAAGAAGCAAGCCCAAGATTCAATTGAAGAAGAAGCAAAACGAGCTGGCGTTTATTACGTTAACCATCGTTGGTTAGGTGGAACCTTAACCAACTGGAACACCATCCAAAAGCGAATTAAGTACTTAAAGAAGCTTAAGAAAATGGCTCAAGATGGAACCTTCGAACGTTTGCCAAAGAAGGAAGTTGCTTTACTTAAGAAGCAAACTGACAAACTTGAAAGATTCTTAGGCGGAATTGAAGATATGCCTAAGATCCCAGATGTAATGTTCATCGTTGATCCCCATAAGGAACAAATTGCATTACACGAAGCCCAAAAGCTTAACATTCCAGTTGTAGCAATGGTAGATACTAATACTGATCCTGATGGAATTGATTATGTTATCCCATCAAATGATGATGCTATTCGTGCTATCAGATTGATTACTTCGACGATGGCAGATGCTATCATTGAAGGTAAGCAAGGCGAAGACGAAGTTAGTGAAAAAGACTTCGATAAAGATGCTGACCAAAAGGATGAAAAATCTGAAGAAACTAAATAGTTAAAGTGATAGGCTGACTTTTATTTAGACCCTTTTTCGGCCTAATTAAGTCAGTTTTTTATTAAAACAAAGGAGATCACAATTATGGCAAAAGTAACCGCTAAACAAGTTAAAGAGTTACGTGATAAGACTAGTGCTGGCATGATGGATGCTAAAAAAGCTTTGGTCCAAGCTGATGGTGACGAAAAGAAAGCCATGGACATTTTAAGAGAAAATGGAGTTGCTAAGGCTGAAAAGAAGAGTGGAAAAGTTGCTGCAAGTGGCTTAACTCGAGTTGCTATTCATGACAATAAAGCTGCGATTGTTGAAATTAATTCACAGACTGACTTCGTTGCCAGTAACGATGATTTTAAAGATTTAATTGATTCTGTGGCTGACGCAATTGCATTAAATCAACCTAAAGATCTTGATGAAGCAATGAAATTGAAGTTAAATGATGGAACTGTCGAAGATGCCATCATTAACACCACTCAGATTACGGGTGAGAAGATTAAATTGCGTCGTTTTAAAACCTTTAACAAAAATGATGATGATAACTTTGGCTTCTACCTTCATAATGGGGGAGAAATTGGCGCCTTAGTTGAACTTGAAGGTGCAGACGACAATACCGCTAAAGATGTTGCAATGCACGTTGCCGCTGAAAATCCTGAATTCATGACTCAGGATGAAATCCCTTCAGATCGTCTAGATCATGAACGTGAAGTTTTGAAGAAAGAAGCTTTAAGCGAAGGTAAACCAGAAAAGATCGTTGAAAAAATGGTTGATGGTCGTTTGAAGAAGTTCTTAGCTCAAATTAGTTTGGCTGATCAACCCTTTGTAAAAGATCCTGACATGTCTGTTCAACAATATGTTGAATCAAATAATGGCAAATTAAAGGGCTTTGTTAGATACGAAGTTGGTGAAGGTATTGAACAAGATACCCAAAGCTTTGCTGATGAAGTTAAACAACAAATGAATCAATAATTAAAACGTAAAAAGTCAGTGTGTTTAGCACTGGCTTTTTTGTTATGGGTAGCTTTGCTACACTGTTGTTATGCTTTAATATATGCTAGAATTATCGTAGTTAATTTATAATGTTGGAGGAAGTCTGATGTCAGATTTAAAATACAAACGTATCGTTTTGAAGTTAAGCGGTGAAGCTCTTGCAGGAGATAAAGGATTTGGAATTAATCCTCCTGTTATCAAGACGATTGCTGAAGAAATCAGAGACGTCTATAATTTAGGAATTCAGATCGCTATCGTCGTTGGTGGTGGAAACATGTGGCGTGGTGAAGCTGGAGAAGAAATGGGTATGGAGAGATCTCAAGCAGATTATATTGGGATGCTTTCTACGATTATGAACGGGTTAGCTTTGCAAGATAACCTAGAGTCGGTGGAAGTTCCAACCCGGCTTCAGACTTCAATTGAAATGAAACAAATTGCTGAACCTTATATTCGACGTAAAGCTGTTCGTCACTTAGAAAAGGGAAGAATCGTTATTTTTGCGGGTGGAACTGGTAATCCGTATTTCTCAACTGATACAACGGCAGTTCTTCGAGCAGCAGAAATTAATGCTGATGCAATTCTAATGGCCAAAAATGGTGTTGATGGAATTTATTCAGCTGATCCTAAGACTGATCCTAACGCCAAGAAGTATGATCATTTAACACAAATGGATATTATCAATAAGGGTCTTCATGTAATGGACACTACCGCTAGCTCACTCTCAATGGATAACAATATTCCACTGGTAGTATTCAACTTAAATAAACCCGGAAATATTAAAAAGGTTGTTCAAGGTGAAAAAATTGGAACAATCGTGGAAGGAAAGTAATATGCCTAGTTCTAAAGAAATTATCAACACAACTCAATCAAAGATGAAAAAAGCTGAGGAAGCACTTCAACGCGAACTTGGAAATATTCGAGCTGGAGGCGCTAATGCTAGCTTACTCAGTCCAGTAAAGGTTAATTATTATGGAGCATCGACGCCATTAAACCAAGTAGCTTCAATCTCAATTCCAGAACCACGAGTTATCTTGGTTACTCCTTATGACAAGAGTTCTTTAAAGGATATTGAACATGGCATCTTGGAGGCCGATCTTGGTATTAATCCAATGAACGATGGCGATAATATCCGTATTGTTATCCCACAATTAACTGAAGATCGTCGTAAAGAACTTGCTAAAAAAGTTAAAGCAACCGGTGAGGACGGTAAAGTTGCCGTTCGAAACGTACGTCGTGATGGCATGGATGCCGCTAAGCGTGGCAATAAAGATGGTGACTTTACCGATGACGAGTCGCACGATTTAGAAGATCGGATTCAAAAAATCACTGACAAATCAATTTCTGAAGTGGAGAACATCGTTTCGAAAAAAGAGGATGAAATCCTTAACGGCTAATAAAAAAAGGGAGCTTTTCTAATGGCTGATGAAAATAAGAACGAAAACGAAAAAGAAGTAACACCCGGAACACCAGAATTTGATCACATGGCATTTCGTTTAAAGCAGGCAGTTAATGAGGAAAATTTGCGTGCTTTAGACTATGATGGTAATCAACTACAGAAGATTCAAGACAACGTTTATGTGATGCCTGCATACATTGATAAGAACTTTAACCTGTTTTTTGTGGTTTCACCATTGATTGAAAATGATTGGATTATTGCCTTTTCAAAGGCAACGATTGAGAATGGAAATGAAATTACAGATCTTTCGGAACCGATTCCAACTGGTGAAGGTTTAAATCAGTTAGGTGAACATAGCCCTGAGGACGCCAACAAAATCTTAAAGTATTTTAATACTTTGGTTGATGCAGGTCGGGGCGAATGGAAATTAGTAAAGTAAAGGATGAGGAATCTCTCATCCTTTATTTATGTCAAATATTGAGGTGCTTAAATGACTAACGAACTGGATAACGCAAACATTCCTAATCATGTTGCAATCATTATGGATGGAAACGGCCGCTGGGCAAAAAAGAGGCACTTACCTAGAATTGCTGGCCACAAACGTGGAATGGAAGTTGTAAAGGACATTACTACTGAAGCAAGTAATCTTGGAGTAAGGGTATTAACGCTATACGCATTTTCGACAGAAAATTGGAAACGGCCAGAAAAAGAAGTTCGATACCTAATGAGCTTGCCAGCTAAGTTTTTTGATGATTTTGTTCCTAGTCTCATCAAAAATAACGTTAGAGTGGCAACTATTGGTGATATTTCTGGTCTTCCTGAGCAAACGCAAAAAGCAGTTTATGATGCCATCAATGATACGAAAGAATGTACTGGGATGATCTTAAATTTTGCTTTGAACTATGGTAGTCGAGACGAGATTGTACATGGAATTAAAGAAATTGCCGAAAAAGTAAAGAATGGTACCATGAACATTAATGATATTTCAGATAAAACGGTTTCAGATCATTTGATGACTTCTTTTTTGGGAGAAAATGCTGACCCAGATTTATTGATTCGAACCAGTGGCGAAGAGCGTGTTTCTAACTTCTTGTTGTGGCAAATTGCTTATAGTGAATTAGAGTTTGTTGATCAGTATTGGCCTGATTTTACTCCTGAGAATTTTAAAAATACAATTATACAATTTCAACAGCGTCACCGTCGTTTTGGTGGACTAGACGCAAAATAGGAGACTTATTATGAAACAAAGAATTATCACGGCTATCATTGCTTTGATTATTTTTATACCCATTATTGTTGCTGGAGGAATTTGGATTGACTTAGCAGCAATTGTGCTAGGTCTAATTGCTTTAGCAGAAATTTTTATCATGAAAAAAAGGCTTTTAGTGTCACCTGAAACATTGATCGCGTTTATTGCTGTAATTGCTATGATTATTCCGACAAGTTGGTTATCGTTTTTGCCCTTGTGGATTAAACCTCCATTCGCAATTTATATCTTAATCATGCTGCTGATGCTATTTACCGTCTTTTCAAAAAATAAGTTTAACTTTGATGATGCTGGAGTTTTCACTTTAGCGATTTTGTACATTGGATTTGGTTTTCATTACTTCATTGAAGCTCGAATGGATGGACTAGTAACTCTGCTATACGCTTTGTTCATTGTTTGGTTAACTGATTCTGGGGCCTACTTTTTTGGTAGGGCCTTTGGCAAGCATAAGTTAGCGCCCCATATCTCACCTAATAAGACATGGGAAGGTTCGATTGGTGGAACCGCATTGGCAGCTATCTTATGTACGCTTTTTGTATACTTTTTCCCAATTGATGGAATTGGAACGGTTAGTATGTTTTTCATTACCATCGTTCTATCGATCTTCGGTCAATTTGGTGATTTAGTGGAATCAGCTTTAAAACGTTACTATGGCGTTAAAGATTCTGGTAAGATTTTACCAGGCCATGGTGGCATCTTGGATCGTTTTGATAGTTTATTGTTTGTTTTACCATTACTACATTTATTTGGAATTGTGTAATATCTGGAAAGGATTGTGTCTTTTTTGTTAATTACAATTATTAGCTTCATAATCATTTTTGGAATATTAGTTTTTGTTCATGAATTCGGTCATTTTATCGTCGCTAAGATGTCTGGAATTATGGTACGAGAATTTTCAATTGGCATGGGTCCCAAATTATTTTATTATCGTCATAATCATACGACTTATACATTACGTTTGTTACCAATCGGTGGTTACGTTCGAATGGCAGGAAGTAGTGATGACGAAGATGAAGAAATTCAACCTGGAACCCCAGTCCGCCTTCAGACAAATGACCAGGGTGTTGTTACTAGGATTGATTTAAGCAATAAAAGTCAGTTATTTCAGGGAATTCCCCTCGATGTTTCTGGTTCAGATCTTGAAAGAGGATTATGGATTGAGGGATATGAAAATGGAGATGATTCTGAAAAAAAGCGTTTTTCTGTTGATCACGACGCTACTATTATTGAGAAGGATGGGATTGAGGTACAGATTGCACCCATTGATGTGCAATTTCAATCTGCTCCGTTGTACAAACGACTTTTAGTAAATTGCGCGGGAATTTTTAATAACGTGGTGTTAGCTATTGTTGCCTTTATGTTGCTTTCTTTTATGCAAGGTGGAGTTCCTAATAATTCTAACAAGGTTAATCTTTCACCACAGGTCTCGATTGCTAAAAAAGCTGGAGTTCAGAATAATAGTAATATTTTAGCAGTGGATGGTCATAAGACGAATACGTGGAACGATGTTGGAACCATGATTCAGAAGCGTCCTGATAAAAAGGTGACATTAACCGTTAAGCATGATGGAAAGATTAAGAATATTTCAATGACCACCAAATCCCAAACCGTTCAAAAACAGAAAATTGGAGTAATTGGGATTGAACAGGCGATGGATACCAGTTTTTCTGCTAAATTGTTTTCTGGATTTACTCGAACTTGGAATATGACCACCGAATTAGGTGGGGTACTGGGTTCGATGTTTACACACTTCTCGTTAAATGATCTAGGAGGTCCAGTTGCGATCTTTGCTGAGACGTCCAGTGCTTCGAAAGCTGGTTTTCTTGGATTATTAAGTTTCTTAGCTTTTCTATCAATTAACTTAGCTATTGTAAATGTTTTGCCAATTCCCGCATTAGATGGTGGTAAAATATTACTTAACATTGTGGAAGCGATTAGAAGAAAACCTGTTTCAGAAAAAACGGAAACTATTATTACGCTCATTGGTTTTGCCATTATAGTGGTATTGATGGTACTAGTAACTTGGAATGACATTGAGCGATACTTTATTCGATAAAACATTAGGGGTTATAAATAAAATGAAACAATCAAAATTATTGATACCAACTTTAAAACAAGATCCAGCCGGAGCCGAAGCGCTTAGTCATAAAATGCTGGTTAGAGCGGGATTTGTTAGACAGGTGTCAGCTGGGATGTATGCCTACCTACCACTCGCTTATCGAGTGCTTGAGAACATCAAAAAAGTTGTGCGAGAAGAGTTGGCCAAGACTGACGCGGCTGAAATGTTAATGCCAGCAGTTATTCCGGCTCAGCTTTGGAAAGACTCTGGAAGATATGATACTTATGGTCCAGAATTATTTAAGTTTAAGAATCGTCACGACACCGATTTTATTTTAGGTCCTACTCATGAAGAAACTTTTACTGATTTAATTAAAAACAATATTAAATCATACAAAAAATTGCCATTAATCCTATACCAAATTCAACCAAAGTATCGGGATGAAGATCGACCAAGATATGGACTATTAAGAAGTCGAGAGTTTATTATGCTTGATGCTTATTCATTTTCTGAGAACAATGATGATTTGGATAAAGTTTATAAGCAAATGGAATCAGCCTTCCAAAAGATATTTGATCGAATTGGATTAAATTACCGCACCATCATTGGTGATGCTGGTTCAATGGGTGGTTCTGATTCAAAAGAATTCTCTGCGCCTGCTGCAGTTGGGGAAGATACCATCGTGTACTCTGATGATAGTGATTATGCAGCTAACCTAGAGATGGCTACCAATATGTTTGTTGATCAGAAGGGTCACGCTGACTTAAAAGATCTTGAACTAGTGGATACGCCTGATGTAACTAACATTAATCAAGTTAGTAAATTCTTTGATATTGAAAAGAATCAAATTATTAAAAGTTTACTTTATATTGTTGATGATAAGCCTGTCATGATTTTAATTCGTGGTGATCAGAAGATTAATCCAACTAAGGTGAAAAATTACTTTAATGCTGATTCAGTTGAATTGGCTAGTCCAAGTGAAGTGCAAGATTCATTAAACGTGAAACCAGGATCTGTTGGACCCATTAAAGTTCCTGATGACATTCCCGTTTATGCTGATCAGTACGTTAAGGGAATTAGTAATGCTGTTACCGGTGCTAATGAAAACGGGAAACACTATAAGAACGTTAACTATGATCGTGATTATCAGGTAAAAGACTTTGGTGATTTTCACTTGGTTAAAGAAGGAGACATTTCCCCAGATGGGAGTGGAGTTCTGAAATTTACCAAGGGGATCGAAATTGGCCATATCTTTAAATTAGGAACCAGATATTCAAAGACACTGGGAGCCGATATCCTTGATAAGAATGGAAGAAGTATCCCAGTTGTCATGGGCTCCTATGGAATTGGAATTAGTCGCCTGTTATCAGCGGTTTCTGAACAACAAGCTGATCAAAATGGATTGGTTTGGCCAAAAGAAATTGCTCCTTATGACGTTCACATCATCCCAACAAACGTTGAAAATGATGAACAGTTAGAGATGACTACTGCAATTGAAAAAGAGCTTGAGTCCAAGGGACTGTCCGTTTTAGTTGACGATCGAAAAGAACGAGCCGGAGTCAAATTTGCTGATTCTGATCTGATTGGGATTCCAATTCGTGTCACAATTGGTAAAAAAGCCGATGAAGGAATTGTAGAAGTGAAGATTCGAAAAACCGGCGAAACGATTGAAACTAAACAAGATGACCTCAACAATACAATTGATATTTTGTCGAAAGAGATTTAAATTAAAGACCAGGTTATAACTGGTCTTTTTTAAACTAACGAAAGAGAGGGTCAAAGTGAGTTTAAATAAAAAAGAATTATTCAGTAAGCTACTTCAGCAAATTAAGCTATCGGATTCAGCTGATCAACCTTACTTTAAGAACGCAGAAATTGACAAAATTGATGTTCATCAGAAGTCTAATCGGTGGCACTTTTATCTTGAACTACCTGAAATTATGCCATATGAAAAATTCGTTGAGTTTGTTCATCACATGGACATTGCTTTTGATGGCATTGCTATGGTTGATTTTGAGATTAAAACGAGGGATAACAGTTTTGATAACCGGAAGCTTGGCGATTATTGGCAATGGGTCGTAAATAATGCTGGAATTACGTCTAATTTAACTCATGAATTGTGCAATAATAATTTACCAAAGCTAATTGATGATCGTGTGACATTTCTAGCAGACAATGAAATCGTAAAAGATTTTTTGGATGGAAAAGCTTTAGGTCCCATTGAAGCTACTTATCAAAAAATTGGTTTTCCTAAATTTTCAATTCATACCATGGTTGACGCTACTTCTTCTCAAGCAAAGATTGATGATTTAAAGAAAAAGAAGCAACAACGTGACGTTGAGTTAGCTCAAAAGGCCATGAAAGCCATGCAAACTTCATCAAATAAGGGTACTAAAAGTAATAAGCATTCGAAATTGATTGGTAAAAAGATTAAGGATGATGTTGACGTTACTAAGATGGTCGACATAACTGAAGAAGAACGTTCTGCTGTGGTCAGTGGTTATGTTTTTAATAAAGAGATTCGATCATTACGTTCTGGTCGTCAATTAATGATTTTGAAAGTTACTGATTATTCGTCTTCTATTGTAGTAAAGAAGTTTTCCAAAAATGATGATGAGGAACAGGAATTTGCCGCACTAGATGAGGGGGATTGGGTTAAAGTTCGTGGCAGTATCCAAGAGGACAACTATTCTCATGAGTTAACGCTCAATGCTTATGACATTAATCCAATCAAGCATGAAGAAAAAGAAGACACTGCGCCGAAAGATAAGAAACGGGTCGAACTTCATCTCCATTCCAACATGAGTCAAATGGATGCTACTAATTCGGTTAGTGATTATGTTAGTCGTGCAAAGAAGTGGGGTCATCCGGCAATCGCAATTACTGATCATGATGATGTACAAGCCTTTCCGGATGCTTATCATGCGGCAAGTGATAATGACATAAAAATGATTTACGGAATGGAAGCAAACGTCGTTGATGATGGTGAGCCCATTGCTTATAACGATAAACATACAGCATTAAAAGATGCTACATACGTTGTATTTGACGTTGAAACGACGGGATTGTCAGCTATTTATGATAAGGTCATTGAACTTTCAGCCGTAAAAATGCAAAACAATAACGTAATTGATCAATTTGAAGAATTCATTGACCCAGGGTTTCCATTATCGGAACAGACGACTAATTTAACTTCGATTACGAATGATATGGTAGCTGGATCAAAATCTGAAGAAGAAGTATTTAAATTGTTTCGAGAGTTTTATGGTGATGCAATTATCGTTGGCCATAACGTAACCTTTGATGTTGGTTTTATGAATACTGGATATGAACGTCATGGAATGGATAAGATTAGTAATCCGATTATTGATACGTTGACGTTGGCAAGGTTTTTATATCCTAACTTTAAAAGTTATCGTTTAAACACATTAGCGAAAAAGTTTGATGTTTCACTTGAGCACCATCACCGAGCTATTTACGATGCTGAATCTACGGGACATTTAAATTATTTGTTCCTAAAGGAAGCAGAAGATAAGTACAACATTCAGTACCATGATCAGCTTAATGATCACATGGAAGAACATGATGCTTATAAACATGCCCGTCCTTTTCATGCCGTTATTCTTGCGCAAACGCAGGCTGGATTGAAAAATTTATTTAAATTAGTTTCAATTGCTCATGTTGATTATTACTATCGGGTTCCCCGAATTCCACGAAGTCAGCTCAAAAAATTTCGTGAGGGATTGCTCATTGGATCAGCATGTTCAAGCGGAGAAGTTTTTACCGCGATGATGCAAAAGGGAAAACAGGAAGCCTTAAACAAAGCTAAATTTTATGATTATCTTGAAGTTCAACCCCAAGCTGCTTATCAGCCGCTGATCGATCAGGGGTTAATTAGTGATCGTGGGAAACTGCAAGAGATCATTAAGAATATGTATGAAATTGCTCATGAGTTGGATATTCCATTAGTCGCAACTGGTGATGCTCACTATTTAGACCCTCATGATTATATTTATCGGAAAATTTTGATTCATTCGCAGGGTGGGGCCAATCCACTTAACAGACAAGAATTACCTGATTTACACTTTCGAACTACCGATGAAATGTTAAAAGATTTTAACTTCTTAGGTGAAGATCAGGCTGAAGAAATTGTAGTGGACAACACTAATAAGATTGCTGATAAAATTGATGATGTGAAACCACTTAAAGATAAGTTGTATACACCAAGAATGGAAGGTGCGGAGGACGAAATTCGACAAAGAACGTTAGATACCGCGCATCGTTTGTATGGTGATCCCCTTCCAGATATTGTACAGAAACGACTCGATAGAGAACTAAAAAGTATTATTGGAAATGGGTTCTCTGTTATTTATTTAATTGCCCAACGATTGGTATCGAAAAGTAATAAGGATGGATACTTGGTTGGATCACGGGGTTCAGTTGGTTCTAGTTTAGTTGCTACCATGTCTGGAATCACTGAAGTAAATCCCTTACCACCTCACTATCGTTGCCCTAATTGTCAGTATTCCCAGTTTTTTACCAAGGGTGAATATAGTTCTGGCTTTGACCTTCCACACAAAAAGTGTCCTAAATGTGGGGCGGTGATGATAGGAGACGGTCATAACATTCCGTTTGAAACCTTCTTAGGATTTAAGGGAAATAAAGTTCCTGATATTGATTTAAATTTCTCTGGAGACTATCAACCAATTGCCCATAATTACACTAAGGTTCTTTTCGGTGAGAAAAATGTTTATCGTGCGGGAACGATTGGAACCGTTGCTGATAAGACGGCTTATGGTTATGTAAAGGCCTATGAACGTGACACTGGAAAGCGATTTAGAAATGCAGAAATTGATCGGCTTTCAAAGGGAGCCACGGGAGTTAAAAGAACAACTGGTCAACATCCAGCGGGGATTATTGTTGTTCCCGATTATATGGATATTTACGATTTTACGCCCATCCAGTATCCTGCTGAAGATCAGAATGCTGCTTGGAAAACAACCCATTTTGATTTCCATTCCATTCATGACAATATTTTAAAAATTGATATTTTAGGACATGATGATCCCACTATGATCAGAATGCTACAAGATTTATCTGGGGTTGATCCAACGACCATCCCAATGGATGATCCAGGAGTGATGTCGTTGTTTGCCAGTCCTAAGATTCTGGGAGTAACTCCTGAACAGGTATTTTCTAAAACCGGGACTTTAGGGATTCCTGAATTTGGGACTCGTTTTGTTCGTGGAATGTTAGAAGAAACTAAGCCTAGCAATTTCTCTGAATTACTCCAGATTTCTGGTTTGTCCCACGGGACTGATGTTTGGCTAGGAAACGCAGAAGAGTTGATTAAAGATGGAACGGCTACGATTGCGAACGTTATTGGATGTCGTGATAATATTATGACTGATTTGATCAACTGGGGGTTAGATTCAGAGACTTCATTTCAGGTCATGGAACAGGTCCGTCACGGTCGTGGAATTAAAGACGAGTGGCAAGATAAAATGACGGATGTTGGAGTTCCACAGTGGTACATTGATTCATGTCTAAAAATTAAGTACATGTTTCCTCGGGCTCACGCTGCTGCGTACGTTTTGATGGCCCTGCGAGTTGCTTACTTTAAAGTTTACTTTCCACTTGTTTATTATGCTGCTTACTTTTCTGTTCGGGCTGATGATTTTGACATTGTTGCCATGAGTCATGGAAAAGAAGCAGTAAAATCAAGTATTAAAGAGATTAATAATAAAGGAACCGATGCTTCTACCAAGGAAAAGAATCTTCTTACCGTTTTAGAGATTGCTAATGAAATGTTAGAGCGCGGTTTCGAATTTGAAATGGTTGACATTAATCGCTCTGACGCTTCTGAGTGGCTAATTGATGGCAATAAGCTGATTGCACCATTTAGAGCGGTTCCGGGCTTGGGATTGAACGTTGCAAAGCAAATTGTTGCTGCTAGAGAAGATAAACCGTTTATTTCAAAGGAAGATCTTGCTAAACGTGGTAAGGTATCTAAAACAATCATTGAATTTATGACGCAAAATGGAGTCTTAAACGATTTACCGGATGAAAATCAGCTTAGTTTGTTTGATCTCTAGGGCTTCGTTGATATTGTTTGATGTGTATGGTATAGTAATAATAGTAATTATAAACTCTTCTGATGAGTGAGCAGGAATGCTCGCTCTTTTTATTGGTATTTTTTAGGAGGTAAGTATTTGAGCGAAGTTATTGATAGAGTTTCTAAAACCGTCCAACCGATTTTAGATGACAACAATTTTTACCTTTATGACATTGAGTACGTTCAAGAAGGTGGAAGCTGGTATTTGCGAGTTTATATTGATAAAGACCAAGGGGTTAGCTTGGATGACTGTGTTTTAGTCAGTGATCAACTTAGTGAAAAACTTGATGAACTGGATCCAGATCCATTTGATGAACCATACTTTTTGGAAGTGTCTTCACCAGGTGCTGAGCGACCATTAAAACGAGAGTCTGATTATCAAAATGCAATCGGAAAATACATCCATGTTTCTTTGTACCAGAAGTTGGATGGAAAAAAAGCGTTTGAAGGTACACTTGAAAGTTTGGATGATGATCAACTAACGTTATCGGTTAAAGATAAAACGCGAGTTCATCAATTAGAAATTCCAAGAAAATTAATTTCAAAAGCCAGATTAGCAATTGAATTTTAGTTAGGAGATTAAAATGAGTAAAGAACTGGTAAGTGCACTTGATCAACTTGAAAAAGAGAAGGGTGTCAAAAAAGAAGTTGTGATTGACGCTTTGGAAGCAGCCTTGTCATCAGCGTACAAACGTAATTTTGATCAGGCCCAAAACGTTGAAGTTAACTTTGACGAAAAAACCGGTAGTATTCATGTTTATGCGGTCAAAAAAGTGGTTGATAAAGTAGAAGACCAGCGTTTAGAAGTTAGTCTTGAAGAAGCTTTAACCATCAATAAAGGGTATGAATTGGGTGACGAAATCAAGTTCGAGGTAACGCCAAAGAACTTTGGTAGAATTGCAGCTCAAACCGCTAAACAGGTCATTACCCAAAGAGTTCGAGAAGCCGAACGTGAAACGGTTTACGATAAGTACAGTAAGTACCAAGATGAACTTGTTACCGCTGAAGTTGAACGTCAAGATAGTCGCTTTGTTTATATGAATCTTGGTCAAGTAGAAGCCGTTATGGCAAAGAATGATCAGATGCCCAATGAAACTTATCGCCCACAGGATAAGCTAAAGGTGTACGTTACTAACGTTGAAAATTCATCAAAGGGACCACAGATCTTTGTTAGTCGGACTGCACCAGGAATGTTGAAACGTTTATTTGAACAAGAAGTTCCAGAAATTTATGATGGAACGGTTGAGATTGTTTCCATTGCACGTGAAGCTGGCGATCGCGCTAAGGTTGCGGTTCGTTCTAATAGTACTGACATTGATCCAGTGGGAACTAGTGTTGGTCCAAGAGGAACGAGAGTTCAAACCATCGTGAATGAATTAGGTGGAGAAAATATGGATATCGTTCAATGGGATGAAAATCCTGCTGACTATATTGCAAATGCTCTAAACCCAGCTGATGTTGTCGATGTGATCTTTAAAGATGGTGATGATCGTTCATGCACTGTTGTCGTTCCTGATGATCAGTTATCACTTGCCATTGGTAAACGTGGTCAAAATGCTCGTTTAGCTGCTAGATTAACGGGATATAAGATTGACATTAAATCTGAATCTGAAATGAATGGCAATGATGAGGATGACAGTGATGAAAATGATTCTGATGATTCTATCTCTAATGAGGAAGAAAATGAAGAATAGTTTTTGAGGAGGTACTGGTATGAGAAAAAGAAAGGTACCAATGCGAAAAGACGTTGTATCTGGTGAGATGGCTCCTAAACGACAATTAGTGAGAATTGTTCGTGATAAAGAAGGAAATGTTTCAGTTGATCCAACTGGTAAGCAATCTGGTCGGGGAGCATACGTTAAGATTGACGTTGAGACCGCTAAAAAGGCTAAACAAGATAAAATTCTTGATCAAGTTTTTGAAGTGACGTTAACGGATGATTTTTATGATAAACTCATTGATTATGTAGACCATAAACAGGCTCGGCAGGAACTAATTGATAATGACAAATTATAATAAAGTCTTAAACTTATTGGGAATTGCCAGACGAGCTGGTAAAATAATATCAGGTGAAGGAATTGTTTTAAACGCAATTAAAAATAGAAAAGTAAACTATTTATTTATTGCGTCAGATTGTGGTGCAAGCACTAAAAAGAAATTCTTAGATAAAAGTAAATTCTATGAAGTTCCAGTTAATACTGGTATGCTTAAAGATGATCTTAGTGACGCGATTGGAATGAAACGATCAATCGTAGCAATTGAAGATAAGGGATTTTCGAAAAAATTTAAAGAATTAAAATAATAAAAATATAAGTAAAGGAGTGTGATTATATGGCCAAAAAAAGAATTTATGAATTAGCCAAAGAGCTTAATGTACCTAGCAAACGTGTGATTGATACAGCCAAGTCAAACGGTTTTACGGTTAAAAACCATATGTCATCGCTTGATTCAAATCAGGAGAAGACCGTACGAGGTGCGCTCAGAAATAATCCAAAGGCTACAAATGGAAGCGTACACACACACGCTCCATCCAAAAAGCCTGTTGACTCCCACAATAGTAATAATGGACATGGCACTTCTAATGGTAGAAATAATCATAATAACAATTCTAATAGAAATGATCATGCTAATGGTCAACATCAAACCAACCGTTCGGATCATAAAGTGGTAAATCAACACTCAAATAATGGGCATAGTAACAATAACCATACCCAACGTCCTGAGAATGCTCATAATAACGGTGGTCATAGTAATACGCAACATCGTAATCAGAACTCTAATAATCACTTTAATCACAGTAATAACCATCCAACTAATCAGCATTCACACAATAATGCTAATGGTCAAAGTACTACCCGTCCTAATAATAATCATCATGCTAATACTCCTGGTAGTAATAACGGAACAAATAAGAAGCCAGTTAATAACACCTCTAAGCCACATAATAATGGAGGTGGAAAATTCGGCGGAAGTTTAAACCGTAATAAGAACAAAAAGGGTAAGAAGCGGAACAAGCGTCGTGATAGTCGTTACAATATGTATTCTAAGAATCAAAGGATTCGTCAGAATCATAAGAAGAACGCTGCTCCAACACGTAAGAGCCGTCCATTACCTAAGGTCTTAGTTTACCAAGATGGCATGAATGCTCAAGATCTTGGTAAGTTATTGCATAGAGAACCAGCAGAAATTGTTAAAAAATTATTTATGTTGGGAATGATGGTTAATCAAAATCAATCACTAGATAAAGATGCCATCGAATTGTTAGCTACTGATTATGGAATTGAAGCTAAAGAAAAAGAAAATGTCAATGTTTCAGATATTGATAAATTCTTTAATGAAGAAGAACACAATACTGATTATCAGGAGTCTCGTCCTCCAGTAGTTACTATCATGGGTCATGTTGATCATGGTAAGACTACTTTACTTGAT
The DNA here is from genome assembly GCF_000814735.1 of Fructilactobacillus fructivorans. NCBI lineage: Bacteria > Bacillati > Bacillota > Bacilli > Lactobacillales > Lactobacillaceae > Fructilactobacillus > Fructilactobacillus fructivorans. The sequence continues at coordinate 94,631 of NZ_JOJZ01000007.1, read as the reverse complement.
TACTTAAGGCATTCTCATATTACTGCTGGTGAAGCAGGTGGAATTACTCAAGCAATTGGTGCTTACCAATTGAAGCATGGTGATCAAACCATTACCTTCTTGGATACCCCAGGGCATGCGGCCTTTACGGCAATGCGAGCTCGTGGTGCTGATATCACGGATGTTACCGTCTTGGTAGTTGCCGCAGACGATGGAGTAATGCCACAGACTGTTGAAGCCATTGATCACGCTAAGGCAGCTGGTACTCCAATCATTGTTGCTGTAAACAAGATTGATAAACCCAATGCTAATCCACAACATGTTAAAGAGCATTTAATGAACTATGGGTTAGTACCCGAAGACTTTGGTGGAGATACCATCTTTGTTGATATTTCTGCTAAGAATGGAACTAACGTTGATGAATTATTGAATATGATTTTGCTTCAATCTGAAGTGCTTGAACTTAAAGCTAATCCTAAACAAAATGGTGCAGGATCAGTTGTTGAAGCACGTCTAGATAAAGGAAAAGGTCCAGTTGCTACGCTCTTGGTCCAACAGGGAACTTTACACGTTGGTGATCCAATCGTTGTTGGAGATACTTTCGGACGAGTACGAACTATGACCAATGAAAATGGCAAAGATATTAAAGATGCTAAGCCATCGACTCCCGTTGAAATTACTGGATTAAATGATGTTCCAGAAGCCGGAGATCGATTCATTGTCTTTAATAACGAAAAAACGGCTCGTGCAGCTGGTGAAGAACGTGCCAAAGAAAGCCAAATTGAAGAACGAAAGCAAAATAATCGGGTTACATTGGATAATTTGTTTGATTCAATGAAGCAAGAAGACATGAAACAGGTTAATGTGATTATTAAAGCTGATGTGCAAGGGTCAGTTGAAGCATTAGCTGGCAGTTTAAAGAAAATTGATGTAGAAGGCGTTAAGGTCAACGTTATTCATGCCTCAGTTGGTGCCGTTAATGAAAGTGATGTTGCTCTTGCAGAAGCAAGTAATGCAATTATCATTGGCTTTAACGTTCGTCCTACTCCACAGGCTAAGACTCAAGCTGAAACCGACAAAGTAGATATTCGTCTTTATCAGGTTATTTATAACGCCATTGATGATGTCGAGGCTGCTATGAAGGGTATGTTAGATCCAACTTATGAAGAAGAAGTTACTGGAAATATTGAAGTAAGACAAATTTACAAAGCTTCTAAGGTCGGGACCATCGCTGGTGGAATGGTGCTTGATGGATACGTTCGAAGTGACAGCAAAGTTCGTTTGATTAGAGATAATGTGGTCATCTATGATGGTGAACTTGGCAGTTTGAAGCGTTTTAAAGATGATGTTAAAGAAGTCAAACAAGGCTTTGAATGTGGTTTGACAATTGAAAACTACAACGACATTAAAGTCGGAGATAAAGTTGAAGCATACCACATGAAAGAAGTGCAGCCTAAGTAAGAGCCGTAAGGAGTGATTATAATGGCGCAATATCGTGTAGGAAGACTACAGCAAGAGATTCAAAAAGAAGTCGACGACATTTTGCTCAAACGAGTTCGTGATCCACGGGTTCAAGGTGTTACGATCACTGGTGTTGAAGTGACTGGTGATCTACAACAAGCTACGATTTACTACAGTAGTTTGTCTGACAATAAAGCTGATCAAGAAAAAGTTCAAAAAGGATTGGATAAAGCTACTGGACTAATTCGAGGAGAACTTGGTCACCGTTTAAGTATCTATGTAACACCTGAGATTCATTTTGAACGTGATGGATCAATCCAATATGGAAGTAAAATTGATCGATTAATTGATAATTTAAATAAAAAAGATAAATAAAAAATGACTGGGAATGTTAATTTCCAGTCTTTTTTGCGTAGATAGGATTGGAGTGAAGATATTGATTACTGGGATTGTTCCGTTATATAAACCACGGGGAATGACAAGTTTTGATTGTGTAAGTAAGATTCGTCACATTATCGGACAAAAACGAGTCGGACACAGTGGAACACTTGATCCTAATGTTGATGGGGTCCTTCCCATCTGTTTAGGACATGCTACTAAAGTAGTTGATTATCTTATGCAATCTGGAAAAGTTTATCAGGGGACCATCACACTTGGTTTCTCGACCACTACTGAGGATTTAGATGGCGAAATTGTTAATTCAAATTTTGATTTCATGCCAATTCCTGATGCAAAGATTGACCAAACCTTAAATTCGTTTTTGGGTCAATCCATTCAAATTCCACCCATGTTTTCTGCTGTGAAGGTTAATGGAAAGAGACTGTATGAGTATGCACGAGCGGGGGAACAAGTTGAACGTCCGAAACGTCAGATTGAGGTTAAGCAGTTTGTTCGTCTGAATAGTAGTTCATATGATAATACAAGTCGGACGCAAACTTTTTCCTTTGAAGTCCGATGTGGTAAGGGAACGTACATCAGGACGCTTGCAACTGATTTGGGACGTAAACTAGGAGTTCCAGCTGTAATGTCAAAGTTGACACGAATCCAAAGTGGTGGATTTAACCTTGCTGATACAGTTACGTTTGATGATCTCGATCATGCGGTGAATGCTCATAAACTTGATAAGATTATTTTTCCTATTTCTTACGCTTTAAAAGGTTTTAAAACCATCATCCTTACTGATGAACAATGGAATCGTGTTAAACATGGCGGCTTTTTGAGTATTGATGAAGTAGCTTGCGAAGATGAGATGATAGTTTTAAAGTATAGTAATATTGATCGGGCTTTATATTATAAAAATGAACAAGAAAATAATTATAAACCCAAAAAAATGTTTGATTTAGATTAGAGGAAATTATGAAAGTCGACTATTTATCATATCCACTCGGTGAAAGAAACGAAAAGGAATCCCAGGTGATTGCAATGGGATTCTTTGATGGCGTCCATCTGGGTCATCAAAAAGTGATTAATAAAGCCAAAAAAATTGCAATGCAAAAGAAACTCCCCCTAGCAGTTTTAACGTATGATCATCATCCTTCATTGGTATATAAGAAATTGGATGGGAATGCTAAACGGTATCTCACCCCACTTGATCGAAAGCTGCAATTGTTTAATCAATTGGGCGTGGATAATGTTTATGTCGTAAATTATAATTTTGCATTTCAAGACCAGCAGCCGCAAGAATTTGTGGATAATTATCTCGTTGGTTTGAAGGCTGATACGGTTGTTGCGGGATTTGATCATACTTATGGAAAAAAAGATGCCGGGATGACCGAGCTTCCTGGATATGCTAATGGGAGATTCGATGTTATAAGTGTTGGTGCAGATGAACTAGATGACCAAAAGGTTAGTTCGACTCGCATTCGACGTAATCTTGATCAAGGACACATCCAAACGGTTAATCGGCTGTTAGGTTATGGGTTTGAAAATGATGGAGTAGTAGTTCATGGATTGGCTCGTGGACGTGAATTAGGATTTCCAACTGCAAATATTGAGTATTCAGATAAGCAACGTTTACCTAAATTAGGAGTATACGTAGTAGAAATTAAAGTCAATGATATTTGGTATAAGGCCATGGCTTCTATCGGTAAAAATGCAACCTTTGGGGACAATAATCCCGTTACTCTAGAGATTAATATCCTTGATTTTGATCAGAATATTTATGGGAATCGGGTTAAAGTTAGATGGTTGTCAAAGATGCGAGATGAAGTTAAGTATCAGGGTCCTAAACCACTGATTGATCAGTTAAAAATTGATGAAAATAATACTCGTTTGTATTTTAAGGAGCGTAAAAACCAGTAGTCTTATTTCTTGACGTTCTTGTGTACCTTTGGTAAGGTATAAATGTACGTTAGCACTTGATAATAAAGAGTGCTAAAAGAGGTGATAAGAATGCTCACTGAGAGACAAAATATGATTCTAAAGTACATTGTTGATGATTATACTGACAACGGTGTTCCAATCGGATCGAAGCGATTAGCGAGTCAACTCCCGATGAATGTTAGTTCTGCTACCATTCGAAATGAGATGGCTGTGTTGAGTGGCCAAAATCTGATTCAAAAGGTTCATACTTCGTCCGGAAGAGTTCCTTCAAATGAAGGATATCGATATTATATTGATAATTTGGTTGCTCCCGTACTAGTTGATAATGAAGAGAAAAGTTTAATTCATAATGCTTTGGGCGGAACTTTTCAGCAAATTGATGATATTGTAAAACAATCTGCTGATATTTTATCTAGTCTAACCGATTATACGGCGATGACATTAAGCCCTGAGCAGACTAATACAGAGACTTTACGACATTTTCAACTGATTAAATTATCTGATCATCAAGTAATGGCTATCATTGTCATGAATGATGGACAAGTTGAAAGTCAACCATTTATAACGAATGATCACATTGATGAGGATAAGTTAGTTCAAGCAACTAACTTAGTTAATGACAAACTTTCAGGTAAATCTATTCCCGAAGTTTTGAATGAACTTAAAACTACAATTCCTGAGGAAATTAGAGATTATTTAACTTCTTCTGAAAATTTTGTCAGTGCATTCGAATACGTCATTAATAAATCGCTTAAAGACCATTTCTTTGTTAGTGGAAGAATGAATTTGTTAGACACAATGGACGATAAGAAAGACATCAAGAATATGAAGCCACTTTATTCAATGTTCGGCGATAATTCGAACATGGCTCAGATTTTGGATAATGATGCTAAACCCATTTCTGTTATGATTGGTTCCGAGCTACGAAATGATTTATTGAAGAATTATAGTATTATCTCCGGAACTTATGATGTTGGTGTTCATGGCATGGGAAGAATTGCTGTGATTGGACCGACCCGGATGGCTTATCCAAAAGTTTTAGGACTAGTTGATGCGTTTAAAGATGAACTTCAAAAGCGGATTAACGGATACTATAATAATTATGATAAATAAGAAGGAGGTTCAAAATGGCGAGCGATAAAGAAAAACAAAATAAAGATATTAAAGATGAATCGAAAAATGTTGACGAGTCAAGCGAACCAAAGAAAGATGTAGAAACGGATGAAAAAGATGATTCCGCAAAAAAGATTGATGAATTAAAACAAAAATTAGATTCAGTTCAAGATAAGTACTTGAGAGCTGAAGCAGAGATTCAAAACATTCAAAATCGAAACAAAAAGGAACGCGCTGATATAGTTAAATACGGTGCACAAGATTTTGCAAAAGATGTTGTTCCTGTTATGGATGACCTAAAAAGGGCGCTTAACGTTGACGTTTCTGACGAAAACGGTAAGCAATTAAAAAAGGGAATCGAAATGGTACAGCAACACCTCGAAAAAGCTCTGAAGGATAATGATATTTCTGAAATTAATGCTGATGGAGTGGAGTTTGATCCAAGTCAGCATCAAGCTGTTCAGACGGTATCCCCAAGTGATGAACATCCAAAGGGCACCGTGGTATCCGTTCTTCAAAGTGGATATAAAATTGCTGATCGAATTCTAAGACCAGCAATGGTGGTAGTCGCACAGTAATTAAATTGTTATTAAATATATAAAAAGAAGGTTTTAGGTATGGCAAGTAATAAAGTTATTGGTATTGATTTAGGAACTACTAATTCAGCTGCAGCTGTTATGGAGGGTAATGAACCAAAAATCATTACTAATCCAGAAGGATCAAGAACCACTCCTTCAGTAGTTGCTTTTAAAAACGGTGATATCCAAGTTGGTGAAGTTGCCAAGCGTCAAGAAATTACTAACCCAGATACGGTTGTATCAATCAAGAGTCACATGGGTGAACAGGGTTACAAAGTTAAGGCAAATGGTAAAGAATATACCCCACAACAAATCTCAGCAATGATTCTGCAATACATTAAGGGTTATGCTGAAGATTACATTGGCGACACTGTTAGTCAAGCAGTTATTACTGTTCCTGCTTACTTTAATGATGCTCAACGTCAAGCTACCAAAGATGCCGGTAAAATTGCCGGACTTGATGTTAAAAGAATTATTAATGAACCTACTGCAGCTTCACTTGCATATGGTTTAGATAAAAAAGACAAAGATGAAAAAATCTTAGTTTATGATTTAGGTGGAGGTACTTTTGATGTTTCTGTCCTTGAATTAGGGGATGGAGTCTTCCAAGTTCTTTCAACTAATGGTGATACCCACTTAGGTGGAGATGATTTCGATAAGAGAATCATGGACTGGTTGATTGATAACTTCAAGAAAGAAAACGGAGTTGATCTTTCAAAGGATAAGATGGCTTTGCAACGTTTGAAAGATGCTGCTGAAAAAGCTAAGAAGGACTTATCTGGTGTAACTCAAACTGAAATTTCACTTCCATTTATTTCTTCTGGTGAAAATGGTCCACTTCATTTACAAACAACTCTTACTCGAGCAAAGTTTAATGAATTAACTTCTGACTTAGTTGAAAAAACAAAAGCTCCTCTTGACAATGCTTTAAAGGATGCTGGACTTTCAGCAAGTGACATTGACCAAGTTATTCTTAATGGTGGTTCAACTAGAATTCCAGCTGTTCAAGAAGAAGTTCAAAAATGGACTGGTAAGGAACCTAGCCATTCAATTAACCCTGATGAAGCTGTTGCCCTAGGTGCAGCTATTCAAGGTGGAGTTATTACTGGTGATGTTAAGGATGTCGTTTTGCTTGATGTTACTCCATTGTCATTAGGCATTGAAACCATGGGTGGTGTATTTACTAAGTTAATCGATAGAAATACTACAATCCCAACTTCAAAGTCACAAACATTCTCAACTGCCGCTGATAATCAAACTGCTGTTGACATTCATGTTTTACAAGGTGAACGTCCAATGGCTGCTGATGATAAGTCACTAGGTCGTTTCCAATTAACTGATATTCCTGCTGCACCAAGAGGTGTTCCACAAATTGAAGTTACCTTTGATATTGATAAAAACGGAATTGTTAATGTTTCCGCTAAGGATAAGGGAACTGGTAAACAACAAAAAATTACCATCAAAGATTCCAATGGTCTTTCAGACGATGAAATCGATAAGATGATGAAAGAAGCTGAAGCCAACGAAGATGCTGATAAGGAAAAGAAGAGCAAAGTCGATTTGAATAATGAAGTTGACCAATTGATCTTCCAGACTGATAAAACATTGAAGGATGTTAAAGGTAAGGTTTCAGATGATGAAATTAAGGCAGCTCAAGATGCTGAAGACGAACTCAAAAAAGCCAAAGAAGATGGCGATACTGATGCAATGAAGACTAAGAAAGATGCTTTGAACGAAAAAGTTCAAGCTTTAGCAGTCAAATTGTATCAACAAAACCAAGGCCAAGCTGGTCAAGGACAACAAGGTGGAAATGACGCTAATGGTGGATCATCAGATAAAGGAAATGGAAATGATGATGGCGACACTGTTAACGGCGATTACCATGAAGTTCATGACGATGACAAAAAGTAGTTTTGGCGATTGGCGTTGTTAAAATTGACGAAAGCTAAAGTCGGTTTGGTAGGCTTTGGCTTTTTGTTGTATTATTTGAGTTTGGAGGCGAGCTAATGGCTAGTAAAGATTATTATAAAGTATTAGGCGTTGATAAAAGTGCCAGTGAAGATGACATTAAACACGCTTATCGAAAATTATCCAAAAAATACCATCCAGATATTAATAAGGCTCCCGATGCAGAAGCAAAATTCAAGGAAATTACTGAAGCCTATGAAGTTTTAGGCGATAAAAAGAAACGAGCTAACTATGATCAGTATGGCTCAGCGGATGGTCCCCAAGGCTTTGGAGGCTTTGGCGGTGGTGCCGGAGCTGATGCCGGCGGTCAAGGTGCTGGTTTTGGTGACTTTTCTGATATCTTTAATGATATTTTCGGCGGTGGCGGAAGACGTCGAGCTGATCCAACTGCACCACGTCGTGGTCGTGATTTACAATATCAAATGACGTTAACGTTTGATGAAGCTGTCTTTGGAACTAAGAAGACGATTAAATATAATCGTGAAGAAACCTGTCCGACATGTCATGGAACTGGTGCTAAACCAGGTACTAAACCAGAAACCTGTTCCAACTGTCATGGTAGTGGTTATGTAACTAAGACTGTTAATACACCACTTGGACAGATGCAGACTCAGGAACCATGTCCTGTATGTGGTGGAACTGGTAAAGTTATCAAAGACAAGTGCCCAACATGTGGTGGAACTGGTAAAGTTGAGAAACAACACTCACTTGAAGTTACTGTTCCAGCTGGTGTTGAAGAAGGCCAACAAATGCATATGCAAGGCCAAGGAGACGCTGGTGAAAACGGTGGACCTTATGGTGATTTGTATGTAATCTTTAGAGTACTTCAAAGTAAGTACTTTAGAAGAGACGGTCCAACTATTTACTTTGATCAACCAATTTCATTTGCAACCGCTGCTCTTGGTGGAGAAATTCAAGTCAAAACAGTTCATGGTGACGTTGACTTGAAGATTCCTGCTGGAACCCAGACTGGCACTGTTTTCCGTTTGAAAGGAAAGGGTGCCCCTAAGTTACATGGAAATGGTAATGGTGATGAAATGGTTAAAGTTAAGGTTCAAACACCAAAGAAACTTAACTCTAAGCAAAAGGTTGCCTTACAAGCACTGGCTGAAGCTAGTGGTGATACTAATATCGATGAAAATAAGAATTTCTTTGATAAAATGAAAGATGCATTTAAGTAAACAAATAAAGGAGTAGCCATGTGGCCACTCCTTTATTTGTTTGTTATACATATGTGGGGTTGTTATAATAGTAATAACGACTTGAACGAATTGCATAATGAAAGTAGGAGAATATCGTGGATTATAAAAAAATGAAAGAAAAGCAACGCCGCACAAGAAATTTTGCAATTGTTGCTCATATTGATCACGGTAAATCGACTTTAGCGGATCGAATTCTTGAGTTAACTGATACAGTTGCCAAACGAGACATGCAGGATCAAATTTTAGATAACATGGATCTAGAACGTGAACGCGGAATTACCATTAAATTGAATGCAGTGGAATTGACGTATCATGCAAAAGATGGGGTTGATTATGTATTTCATTTAATTGATACCCCTGGACACGTTGATTTTTCTTATGAAGTTTCACGGAGCTTAGCAGCTTGTGAAGGCGCCTTGTTAGTAGTAGACGCTACTCAAGGGGTTCAAGCACAAACTTTGGCGAATGTTTACTTAGCCATTGATGATGATCTTGAAATCATTCCGGTGATCAACAAGATTGATTTGCCTTCTGCTGAACCAGAAAAAACCAAGAAAGAGATCGAAGATGTTATCGGCTTGGATACTTCAGATGCAGTAGAAATTAGTGCTAAAAGTGGTTTTGGGGTTGAGGATTTATTAGAAGAAATTGTTCAAAAAATCCCAGCACCGAAGGGAGACATTGAAGCTCCCCTTAAAGCTTTAGTCTTTGATTCTATCTACGATGATTATCGTGGAGTTGTTCTTAGTGTTCGTCTTTATGATGGAGTAGTTAAACCCGGAGATAAGATTCGTCTGATGAATAGTGGTAGTGAGTACGAGGTAACTGAAGTTGGAGTTAACTCTCCCAAGCCACTTCAACGAACATATTTAATGGCTGGAGACGTTGGTTACATTACTGCTAGTATCAAAGATATTACTAAAACTCGAGTTGGTGATACAGTCACGGATGCTGATCATCCAACCGAGAAGGCCTTGCCCGGATATCGTGAAATGATTCCAATGGTTTATGCTGGGTTATATCCTACAGATAATGCCAAATTTGATGATTTAAGGGAAGCGCTTGAAAAACTTAAATTAAACGATGCCTCGCTTGAATTTGAGCCTGAATCATCTGAAGCGTTGGGATTTGGTTTTCGTTGTGGATTTCTTGGCTTACTTCACATGGACGTGGTTCAAGAACGATTGGAACGAGAGTTTGGGCTTGATTTGATAACTACTGCACCATCTGTAACTTATCACGTTGACCTAAACGATGGAAGCACAATTGAAGTTGAGAATCCATCTGAGATGCCTGATGTTTCATCAATTAAAGACATTAAAGAGCCGTTTGTTAAAGCTAGTATTATGGTACCAAATGACTATGTTGGAGCCGTAATGGAGATGTGTCAGGATCGTCGTGGCCAATTTGTTACGATGGAGTATCTAGATGATGCAAGAGTTAATGTGATTTATCAAATGCCATTATCTGAAATCATTTTTAACTTTTTTGATAAATTAAAGTCAAGCACCCATGGATATGCATCCCTTGATTATGAACTTTCTGAGTATCGGCAAAGTGATCTGGTTAAAGTCGACATTCTTTTGAATGGCGATAAGGTTGATGCTCTAAGTTTTATTTCACACAAACAGTTTGCTGCTGGCCGAAGTCGGGAAATTGTCAAAAAATTAAAGGGAATTATTCCACGACAAAATTTTGAAATTCCAATTCAAGCAGCAATTGGAGCCACTATTATTGCTAGAACTAACATTAAAGCATACCGAAAAGATGTTACTTCTAGGATTCATACTGGTGATCCTGATCGTCGGGCTAAATTATTAGAAAAACAGAAACGTGGTAAAAAGCGCATGAAGGCAGTAGGAAAAGTTGATATCCCACAGGAAGCCTTTATGGCTGTTTTGCAAACTGATGAAGATCAAAAGAACGACAAGTAATAATTGTCGTTCTTTTTTTATAGGTAATATTAGTAATGATGTATAATTAACCATCTTCAATTATTAGGAGCGATTTTATGTGGAAAGTAAAAAAATTTAGTCAATTGACTTTGGATGAATTGTTTAAGATTTATCAATTAAGGTGTGAAGTATTCGTCGTTGAACAAAAAATTACCTTACAAGATATTGATGATAATGACAAAAAAGTTTGGCATCTCTTCTTGGTTGATGATGATAATCAAATTATTTGTTACGGGAGAATATATGAACAAACCAATTATGTGACTTTTGGGAGAATCGTAGTTAAGCGTGATCATCGTGGTAACCATTTAGGGAAGAATTTAGTCGAAAATATCATGAATTTAATTGCTGACAAGTATCCTAAGAAAGAAATTAGGATCGAAGCCCAAAAATACGTGGAAGATTTATATACATCATTTAATTTTGTGCCCACGGGCGGTATCTTTTTAGAAGGTGGAGTGGAACATATTAAAATGAAACACCAACCATTCATTAAATAACAATAATAATGTTTTAAAAATTAAAATTTGGTATTTTATTTATTATTAAAAACCACTATTATAGAATAGTGGTTTTTTAATTGGAAAATAATGGGATTTTAATTAATTATTAGGAAATGATCATGAATAATGGAATATCGGTTATAGAAACCATTAGCTGATGTTATGGATTGCACAATTGAATTGGATACAAGTATGAATATATGCCCCATGTTTTTTAGAGATTTTCCTAAATCAATAATCTGATTTAAATTCACATCAGTAACTAGAAACCCTATAACTGTGGGGTGTATGATATGTGATATAAGCAACAATATGATTGTAAAAATTTCTTAGAAAAATTTTTTACAAGATAAAAATTGCTTCATGATTAGTTTTAGTGTTCCCTTATAAGGAATATATTTTGATATTTTTTACTTATATACTTGATTAGTAACAGCTAATATAATATACTGTAAAAGTAAGGTAAAGATTAAAGAATTCACGCCAGGGGATTTGAATGTACAAAAAAAGCACTCAAATTGAGTGCTTTCGACGATTAGAGAGGTTAAAAAACTGTAACATAGTTATGAGAAGTAACAATCTAATAAGTAAAGATCTATGAAATAAAAGAGCACACGTATCTAAGACCAGTAAGCAGTAGGAGTGGAAAGTCTTAGTTGATGTGAATGTTGAGAATGCAACAGAAATTTATTACCTCTCTAATCTACACTTTATATTTAATCACACTTTACGAATTTTTACCAGCGAATTCTCATAATTATGAAGCTTATTCGCTAAAGAAGTACTACTTAAAAAGTAGTACTTCTTTTTATTTTGGAATTGCCATGAAAATAACTTTACTATTTGATGGGAACGAATTCTTCTCCCCAAAGTTATCAAAAGAAATACTTTCCCCGGGAGTTCCCAGTTCATGATGAGGATCTTTCGTAATGGTTAGAAGGTGTTCGTGATCACGATCAATATCGTCAAGGGTAGCAGCGTCTAATCTGACTTCTTCACCTGAAGGCATTTTAACGGTAATTTTTCTGAGGTCATGAATTCCATCAGCTTTGATTGAGAATGGGACGTTTATTAACATGATTATTCCTCCTTTGGACTTCAATATCCATTATACATATTTATCACTTACTTTTACAACATCTTTTATGTTTATCAGTGGTACATTTTTTTAAATTAGTAACTATTTAAATCTTTAATCATTTCATTAATTTGGATTGAATGGAAAAGAATCTTAATTAAAAAAAACTGAAATTTTTTATAGGCCAGTAACTCGCAAATTTGTAGAATTCATCGTTTTTCGTTGATTTGTCTCAAAGTGATGAATGTGTGATGATAATAATGAATTCAAATTTTGAGGAAGGATGATTATTTATGTCAGGGAAAAACAATATTGCTGCTTATGACATACTAAAGCCAAGTTGGTATGTTAATCAGATGAAGGGGTGGAGTTTTACTAGCTATTTGTTACTTCTGTTTGGTTTAGGAGTAATTGCTGGATCAACCGTTACACAGCCAATTACGTTTATTGCAATTATGACCATGTTAGCTGGAATGCTTGGATTTACCACCACTATTTCTATTACCAATACTAAACCACTAAACGGAATTTTTGGTTTAGTCAGTGCTTTGATTTATATTTACGTTGCTTTTACCGCTAAGAATTACAATGATATTATTCTACAGACTACATACATTGTACTTTTAGATATTCCGGTTTTGCTAATTCCTAGTTGGGCTACTAACGTTGACAAACACATCAAGAAATTAACTATTAAGGGTAATCTTAAGAAAACACTGATGAATTGGGGGTTGACAGCGCTATTCTTTGTTGTAGTATTAGGAGTTTTATATGCTTGGGAACATGGATATAGTGATAGTCCACGACCATTTGTAGATAGCTTTGCTGCAACAATTGGAATTACAGGAGCTCTTTTAACTACTTTGAGATTTCGTGATACTTATTATTTCTGGCTTGCTCAAGGGATATTCTCAATTATTCTATGGGGAATTACTGCTTATCAAGGTGGAGCAAATTGGACGTTATTCTTAACCTACATTTTGTATCTATTCAATGACCTTCTAAGTTTCTTTGATAAGAACATTGCATGGTTCCATACCAAAACGGTTAATAGCTGATAGATAACGTAAAAAGACGATGACTAAATGTCATCGTCTTTTTTTATCCCTTAGTACTATATCCATTTTGATAGTCAATATTATATCCAGGTTCAACGTTAAAGATGTAGACGTTAAAGTGAATTTGGTTATTTCCAACTGATTGGGCTCTCATTTGGACTCCGCGACTTACTAGTTCGTTGCCACGATAAATTGGAGTTACTTGGTATCTAACATAGTTATTTCGGTTTTGCTTTAAGTAGGTAGCAATGTCATCTTCGTGATAAAGCATTAGTGGAGCGTTAAGGGTTCTGGTTCCCGTGATCAAGTTTTTAGGATTATTGTTTTCACCGCAGAGCTGATAACCAATTAAATGACTCCGATTATAAAGCCAGCCATTATTAATTCGCTTGTTATGCCACCCGGTTGGATTGAAAGTAAGTGGTTCTCGTTTTTTAGTTGGCATTGTTTTTATATTCAACATGCCATTGGCATCGGTAGCACGATTAAGGTGATCAAGATTGTTAAACCTTAGCCAGGGACTTTTATGATTTAATTCTGAAGGAGCAAAATGAGGATTATTATGATCAACTTCGACTTCCTGATTTCCATCATAGTTTAGGTCACTTAGCTTTAGATTGGATGAGTTCTTTAACTGATAATGAAGTTTTTTGAGTTTTGCCTTTTTGGTATCAACCTGACGTTGTAAATTGTTCACGTTCTTTTGAAGTTGCTGAGTATTTTGACTGGAGTTGGCTGAATGATTATGAGCTGATTGGGACTGTTGTGAGCATCCAGTCATCAGTAAACTGACTAACGTAATGGGGATAATGAGGAACTTTTTCATCGTTTAGCCTCCCGGTATCCAGCAGCCTGTGCATCCGCTACAGAGTTAAAATAAACCGCGTTTTTACTTTTCATCTGATAATTGTTTTGACTCGGAAGATGGTAAACATGAGAGTTGCGATTTCCAATGATTTTTTGATTGTTATTGGTATCAGTTTTATCTTCAGAGTTTTGAACTACCCTTGCAGAAGTAGGGTCCTTTTTAGGATGCGATGAAACCAGTTGTTGATTAGAGACTGGCTTAATTGTGACGTGTTTTTGATTTAAATCATCTTGTGCTTGATTAATTTGTTGGGATAGTTGTTGGCTCTGTTTGGTAAGTGATTTTTCTTGAGCAATTAGTTCTGATTGATTGGAACCAGAAGCAAGCGAAATTTCGGTTGGAATAGTCAACAATAAAATGGTGCATCCAGCCGTTAGTGCGATTTTCTTAAATTTATTCATTACTTTCATTCCTTATTTTTTTAATAATTCAAGAGTATCATAAAAATTTTATTTACATTACCAATAAAAGATAGTAATATTTAATACGAACAGGTGTTCGAGTAGGTGATATTTTGGATTATGATGAAGAACCTCACGGAGTTTATTTTTTTATTGATAACAAATCATTTTATGCCAGCTGTGAAAGTGTGAAGCGAGGGCTTAACCCACTTCGTTCTATATTAGTGGTGATGTCGGAACAGGCTAATACTAACGGTGGATTAATTTTGGCGGCATCTCCAATGGCCAAAAAGTTATTTGGAATTAGTAACGTTAGCAGGCAACGTGATCTACCTAATGATCCTAGGCTTTTGATTGTTCCGCCACGAATGAATTTGTACATTAAGAAGAACTTGCAGATTAATGATATTTTTACTGAATTTACTGATGAAAATAACATTTTGCCGTATTCAATTGACGAATCATTACTTGATATGACTCATACATGGCATTTATTTGGCAACAGTTTAAGAAATGTTGCACTTAAAATCCAAGAGGAAGTTAGAAGTCGCTTAGGATTATATACCACGGTTGGAATTGGCGATAATCCTGTTCAAGC
Organism: Fructilactobacillus fructivorans; assembly: GCF_000814735.1. NCBI lineage: Bacteria > Bacillati > Bacillota > Bacilli > Lactobacillales > Lactobacillaceae > Fructilactobacillus > Fructilactobacillus fructivorans. The sequence goes on along the minus strand of NZ_JOJZ01000007.1, from coordinate 79,547 downwards.
CAAAATTGCGTTGGACGTTTATGCCAAACATGATTCCGATTTAGTGGGCGAAATCCACTATAAAGATGTTCCAAACAAAATTTGGAACATTCAAAAATTAACGAGCGTGTGGGGAATTGGGAAAAGAACCGCAGCTAACTTAAATCACCTTGGAATTTATAATATGAATGATTTGGCTCACGCTAATCCATATTTGATTAAGGAGAAGATGGGAATCATTGGATTGCAATTATTTGCTACAGCGTGGGGAATTGATCGAAGTAATTTAAGACAGCCCATGCATACCAAAGATAAAAGTTATAGTAACTCACAGGTTCTCCCAAAAGACTATACAAGCCGAAGTGAGATCGAAATAGTTATTAAAGAGGTTGCGAGTCAAGTTGCTTCTAGGATTCGTAATCACCATTTGCAAACGGGATGTATCACATTGTTTATTGGTTTTTCCTTTGCAACGAAGCAAGTAACTGGTAGCAGTGGGTTTTCTCAATCAATGAAGATTAATCCGACTGATGATAGTTATGAACTTGGTCGTGATTTGACTGAATTATTTGAGAGAAATTGGAATGGCGAGATGATTCGCAATATTGGGGTAGAATATGGTCATTTATCACCTAAAGTAGGTGAACAACTCGACTTATTTAGAGATAATCAAAGGACTATCAAACAAAATGTGTTAAACAAAACTGGCGATCAAATTCGGAAACAATTTGGAAATGCCGCTTTATTAAACGCGAATAGTTTGTGTAACGGTGCTACCGCGATTTCTAGGTCAAATCTGGTAGGAGGACATAATGGAGGCAATTCCTATGAATAGTGATGTAACCTTGGCAGGAAACGAAATCTTAGCCAATATTGATCATTTATTTTTACGCGTTCCAAGGACCCGCTACTGGATGATGATTGTTAATAATGTTTTTGATTATGAGTATGATTGGTTTTTAAGTTCTAAGAAAAAGTACCAACAGGAGCGATCACAACCGCTTTATGTTATTTCGAATTATGACTTGGAATTTTTGGAGGCAATCGTTAATTACGTAGGCAAACGTAATTTATTAACTACTTATTATCGTAATTTTGGGAACTTAGTTTGGCCAACGGCACAAAGAAAAATTCAAAGTTAGAGTTAGGAGAACCATCATGAATGAAAAAGCTGTTCAGAATTTTTTTAAATTTGATTATCATGATCGTGGTATTAAAAAATGGCAGGGCTATTTTTTATCAGACCATACCAGCAAATTAAGTAAGTTAAGGAAGCAAAAAGCAGAACAACATCGTAGAAAATTAGATGATCAAATGGATCGTTCAGAAATTGATGAGGTGCTGCAAAAGTCATTTGCTAGTCGTCTTAAGGTGGAACTCCAATATGCTTACTACGATAAGAAGGAATTAAAAATTGAACAAATCATCGGTACGATGAAGGGTTACTATAAAAATTTAGTCATCGTAGGTGATCAAATCCTTAGATGGGATGAAATTGTAAGTGCCAAATTAATAAAATAAACTAATAGTATGACTTTATTAATTATCGTTAATGTCTTACAATGTAGTTGTTAGAGATTTCACATAAAGTGAAAAAATATATCATAAGGAGAATTATTATGGCACTTAGTGACTACTTCACAGGTATCCAACACGTTGGAATTCCTGCCAAAGATTTAGATGAAACAATCGATTTTTACAAGAAATTAGGCTTTGATAAAGCTGGCCAATTTATGTATCAAGGAAATCGTTGTGCTTTCATGAAGTATGGTAATTTGATGATTGAAACATGGGAAGGCGATCCAGTTGCTGATAAAGACGGTGCTATTAACCATATTTCATTAAATACCACTGATGCTGATGCAGCATTTAAAGAAGCTAAGAAAATGGGCTTAGACGTTCAGGAAGATGAAATTGATACTCGTCCATTCTGGGACAAGGGAATTCGCTTCTTCAACATTTATGGTCCTAACCACGAAAAGATTGAATTCTGTCAAATTGTTTAGTTTATAATTTGAATAGTTATAAAAAGACGTGGTAAAGCACGTCTTTTTATTTGCTGTATGATAGATGCTTGCTAATTAAATATTTCTCCATTATGATATAGACTAAAGGTTTTAAGGACGAGTGTAAATAAAAATACGAGAGGAGGATAAATATGTTAGATCAAACTAAAAAGTTTTTGCGCGATCAAGGATATCATTATAAAAAGACATATATTAGACCATTAATTACCCCAGATAATATCTACGTATTTCGCTTTGGTAAGAATAATTTGAATAATCGACTCATTATTCGCTACGGACACGGTTGGACTGGACGACAAAGAATTAAAGAAATTGATCTTCGATTGCATAAGCAAAAGCATCCCCGAATTTTTAAGACTGAACGAGGATTGCTTAAGTATTTAGCTGGTCATTTAAAGCAGCATGAGCAAAAGCTTGAAAAAATTGAAGATAATAAAAATAATGCATCCAGTTAACGGGTGCTTTTTTTATAAAAAGAATGAGGTTTAAAGGATGGATTTAGTTAAAGTTTCAGTAAAAACGAGTCATGAAGCCGTTGACGCTGTTTCCAATATTTTAATGGAACAAGGGGCAACTGGAGTTCAGATTGATGACAGAAATGATTATGAAGTTCTAAAACGCGAGGCTAATTGGGACCAATATGAGCTAGGTGATTCTAGAACTGATTATAATTTGAATGAAGCACAAGTCAGTGCCTATTTTAAGGATAAGATTGACGTTGATAATGTTGTTAAAAAGGTGAAAAATAAAGTAGGAAGTTTGAACCAGTTTGGCTTAGATCCTGGTCCAAATCTAGTTAGTGTTAAATCAGTTAAGGATGAAGACTGGGCCACTTCTTGGGAGAAGTATTATCACCCAGAACGAGTTACAAGATTTTTAACCGTGGTTCCAAGTTGGGAAGATTATGACATTAAGAATTCTGATGAGTTAATGGTTCGTTTGGATCCAGGGATGGCGTTTGGAACCGGTACTCATCCGACTACTAAGTTAGCAATGCAAGCCCTAGAAATGACAATTCGTGGCGATGAAATCATGCTTGATGTAGGAACTGGATCAGGTGTGTTAAGTATTGCTGCTAGGGAATTAGGAGCTGGAACCATTAATGCCTATGATGTTGATGACGTAGCGGTTAAATCAGCTGAAAAAAATATTGCACTGAATCCAGGTATGCAAGAAATTCATGTGATGGTTAACAATTTATTAGACGGAATTAATATCAAGGCGGATATCGTAGTTGCTAATATTCTTGCTGAAATTATTATTCCTTTAATCCCACAAGCTGAAAAGTGTTTAAATAACGGGGGAATCTTTATTACTTCTGGAATTATTGCTGATAAACTAGATGAAGTAATTGCTACCCTTAAAAAGCATCATTTTAAGATTAATCAGGTTTTAACCATGAGAGACTGGCGTGCTGTTATTGCAGAAAAAGTTAGCGAGGAGAATTAATTGCAACATTATTTTTTAAATCATTCCCTTCAAGTTGGTCAAATCATTGAACTTCCAAACGATGTTTCTCATCATTGGAATGGGGTGATGCGGGCCGAACGAGGATCAAAAGCAGAGTTTGTATCTAATCAAGAGATCGTATACGTTGGGGAACTGGTTGATGAAGCTACGCCAACCATTAAAATTACTGAGAAAACTAATCAGAATGTTGAACTTCCCGTTAGGGTAACGATTGTTTGTGGACTGCCAAAGGGGAGTAAGGCGGATTTGATTACGCAGAAAGCAACAGAAATGGGAGCAGATCGGATTATTTTTACTCCAACTGATTGGGCCATTGCCAAGTGGGGTAGTAAGGCACCTAAAAAAATCAAAAGGTTACAAAAAATTGCTAAAAGCGCGGCCGAACAGTCTCATCGAAATTTAATTCCAGATGTGAAGTACGTAGATTCAATCAATCATGTTAGTAAAATTAAGTCTGATTGCAAAGTGATGGCTTATGAAGAAGCTGCTAAACATGGCGAAAATAGCAAACTTTATAAAATAGTTTCACAAATGAAAACGGGACAAGGCCTCATGGTTTTCTTTGGCCCAGAGGGTGGAATTTCTCCTAGTGAGGTTGAAGAATTAGAGAACGTGGGCTTTGTCTCAGTTGGATTGGGTCCAAGAATCTTACGAACTGAATCAGCACCACTTTACCTTTTATCAGCAGTTTCAACGTTATTAGAACTAAAACAAACTAAGTAGGGATAACATGTCAAAAGTTAAAGAATGGACACCAAAAGAAATATTTGATGAAGCATCTGAGTATCTAGACAAAAACGATATTCAAATGATTAAAAAAGCGTATAAATTTGCAAAGATTGCTCATGAAGATCAAAAGCGAGCATCAGGGCAACCTTATATTAATCATCCAGTTGAGGTTGCTGGTATTTTAACTGATCTTCATATGGATGCAGAAACAATTACGGCTGGGTTTCTTCATGATGTTGTTGAAGACACTGGAGCAACCATCGGAGATATAACTGAACTTTTTGGTGACCATGTTTCATTAATCGTTGATGGGGTCTCAAAACTCAGTAAAATTAAATATAAATCTAGTAAAGAGCAGCTGGCAGAGAATCATCGAAAGTTGTTATTAGCGATGTGTAAGGATATTCGAGTAATGATCGTTAAGTTAGCCGATCGCCTTCATAATATGGAGACCTTGGATGCCCTTCGTCCCGATAAACAAAAACGAATTGCACAGGAAACCCTCGATATTTATGCGCCCCTAGCGGATCGTTTGGGAATTGGAACCATCAAGTGGGAGTTAGAGGACCTTTCACTCCGTTACCTAAAGCCAGATGATTATTATGAGATCGTTAACTTGATGAATTCAAAGCGAAATGAACGAGTTGCATATGTTAATAGAGCGGTTAAGAAAGTTCAACAAGCAATTGAAGGTTTAGGAATCAAAGGTGAGGTTTACGGACGACCTAAGCATATTTATTCCATCTATCGCAAAATGCATGACAAACATAAAGACTTCAAAGAAATTTATGACCTATTGGCCGTTCGTGTAATTGTTAAATCAGTTAAAGATTGTTATGCCGTTTTAGGAGCCATTCACACGGAATGGAAGCCATTTCCAGATCGTTTTAAAGATTACATTGCAATGCCAAAGCCTAATATGTATCAATCATTGCATACTACAGTTGTTGGACCAGAAGGCAAGCCACTTGAAATCCAAATTCGGACGGAAGAAATGCATCGCATTGCTGAATATGGGGTTGCCGCACACTGGGCATATAAGGAAGGCAAAACAGATGAGGTTGAAAGTAACAAGAGTAATGTTCAGCTAAATTTGTTTAAGAAAATTATTGAGATTCAAGAAGAATCAGAAAATGCTTCTGATTTCATGGATAGTGTGCAGGGAGACTTATTTAGTGATCGCGTCTATGCCTTCACCCCATCTGGAGATGTAATTGAACTTCCTAAGGGATCCATCCCGATTGACATGGCATATTCCATCCACACTGATGTTGGTAATTCAACTACTGGTGCGAGAGTGAACGGCAAGTTAGTTCCTCTTGATTATGAAATTAAAAATGGGGATATTGTCGACATTATTACGTCAAGTAGTTCTGATGGTCCAGGAAAAAATTGGATGTCCATGGTAAAAACCCGTCGGGCCAAACATAAAATTAAGCAATTCTTTAAGCGTAGTAGTCATGATGATGACATTAATTCTGGAAAAGAAACGTTGGAAAAAGACATTGTTGATTCGGGATTCGATCCAGCAACAATTCTTAGTGATGATAACTTAACGCGGGTTATCAATGAAATGCATTATACAAGTATTGATAATTTGTACGCTGCGATTGGTTTTGGTGATATTCAACCTAACGGAGTTGTTAACCGACTTCTGGAGCCTGAAAAAAATGAAATTGAAAAGAAACGGCAAGAAGACGCTGAACGAGACGTGTTAGAGGGTCATAAGACCATTTCTCATGAGAGTGAAGATGCTGAACAAGGCAAGAAACCAGAAGATAACATTAAAATCGAGGGTGTTGATAATCTTTTAGTTCATATTAGTCGTTGTTGTGATCCAGTTCCAGGCGATGAGATCGAGGGTTATATCACGATGGGAAATGGAATTTCTGTTCATCGTGCTAATTGCCCGAACCTTCTTCAAGTTAAGACCGGGAATAATCGTATTATCAACCTTAATTGGCGCAAAGTAGAAGATAATGCCATTACTTATGACAGTGATCTAGAGATTCAAGGATACAATCGAAGCGGATTATTAAATGACATACTAAAACGGGTTAATTCCGCTACCAAGAATCTTAATTCGGTAGAAGGAAAGGTTATTCACGAGGATTTGGTTTCAATTCGGGTTTCAGTTGGGGTCCGAAATGTTCAGCAACTTGACCGAATTATTGATAGTGTAAATGCGGTTCCAGATGTTTATGAGGTTAAACGAACGGAAGGATAACGGATAATGAAGTTAGTCATTCAACGAGTTAATCGGGCAGAAGTTAAAATTAATGATCAGGTTAGAGGTGCCATTAAGAAGGGGTACTTAATTCTGGTTGGCGCTCAGGATTCTGATGGACAGGATGAAGTTGATCACCTTGCTCACAAAGTCGCTCATCTTCGGATCTTTGAAGATGAAAACGGTAAAATGAATTTAAATATTAAACAGGTCTCGGGTTCAATTTTGTCAGTTTCGCAATTTACTCTGCTGGCCGACACTAAAAAGGGTAATCGGCCTACTTTCACCGGCGCGGGTGATCCTGATCATGCGAAGAAAATTTATGAATCATTTAATGATGCCCTCAAAAAAAACGGATTGAAAGTAGAAACTGGCGTCTTTGGAGCTGATATGGACGTGGATTTAGAAAATCATGGTCCATCTACTTTTATTTTAAATTACCAAAAAAAGGAAAATAATTGATATGGTAAACGCAATTTGGGATTTTGATGGTACTCTTTTTAACACTTATCCCTACATGGTAACTTCATTTTGTAAAGCATTGGACGAAAATGGTGTTAGTGACGTTAATTTTGATTCTGAATCAATTTATGAAGACATGCGGATTCATTCACTTGGAGCTAGTGAGACCAAGTATTGTGCTAGCTTTAACATTAATCGAGATCAATTTTCTCGCTCATATAAGCAATTCGAGCGTGATGAGGTCATGTTAGCGAAACCATTTGCTGGGGTCAGAGCTGTTTTAAGTGATGTAATCGGTACTGGCGGAAGCAACGGACTGTTAACTCATCGTGATGATCAAGCCATAACATTGTTAAATGATTTTGACCTAAAAAACTGTTTACTGGTTTTGTAACCAGTAAACAGTCATTTAAAAGGAAACCCAATCCTGAGTCTCTGAATTATTTAATTAATAATATGGACTTAAACCGATCATCTACTTTTATGATTGGTGATCGGCGATTAGATGTTGATGCTGGCCATAACGCCGGGGTGAAAACCATCTTGTTTGATCCTGACTATGTGATTGAGGATCAAGGTGACCCTGATTACGTAGCTCATAGTTTTGATGAAATATCAAAGTTAATTAAATGAGCTAAGGATTCCATCTAATAAAGGTCCAAAGGTTTCACCGAAAAGAACTACATGGACTAAAGCATAGTAAAAACGGTACCAGCCAACGCGATTTTCAAAGCCTGGCTCAATTGGATATGTGTCATTATAGCCACGATAAAAGTCGCGATCAAACCCTCCAAAAACAGTTGTAACTCCTAGGTCATATTCACGATCACCAAAGTAAACGTCGGGATCAATTAACATTGGTTCATGTTTACTGGTAAAAATGGCGTTTCCTGACCACAAGTCTCCATGAAGAAGGCTAGGAGTCACTGGGTGTTTAGTGTAGTAATCGATAATTTGTTGGCGCATAACTTGATAATGTTGGTCGCGGGAGTCATTCCAGCGACCTTTTTTGGCTGCAATCTTAACTAGGGGATCAATTCTTTGTTCAACGTAAAATTTTTGCCAAGTGTCTTGCCAATGATTGTTTTTAGGAATTTTACCAGCATCAAAGTTATGGTCTAAACCAAACTGATCGTTATGAACTTTATGAACGTTGGCAACCATTTTTCCCAAATCATATTGATTCCCAGATCCGACGTCAATCCAATCGAGGATAAGGAATCCATCTCCATTGATTTCGCCAGAGGAAACTACTGTGGGAACATTGGCAGCTTGTGATAAAAGGTGAATTCCCTCAACTTCATGGTCAAAAAACTGTTTTCCACGACCTGGTTGAACCTTCATAAAATAGACATGGTCTGGGGTTTTAACCTGGTATGAATCGTTAATATCTCCGCCTGAGACGGGAGATAGTGATTGAACGTTTTTTAATGGCAACTGGTTAATCCACTCTTGATCTAATTTTTTCATAATAAACTCCTTTCTAGTAAGTTTTATTTACATAACGGTTGATTCCTTTGAGAACGTCATTTGCGACCAGATTTTGGTAGGTGGGATTTTTAATTTTGTTAAAGTCATGATCGTTGTTAATATATCCCATTTCAAGTAAAACTGACGGGATAGAAACATCCCTGATTACTAGATAATTACCAATCTGAACCCCTCGATTATTAAGAGGAACGTTTCCCATGTATGAATTAATGTCGGATGCCAATTGTTTGGATTTGCCGGCGTGATAGTAATAATTTGTAAAACCACTGGCAGTATTATCCGTACTGGACGAGTCAAAATGAAAACTAACGAAGAGATTGGCATGATTATCAGTTGAAAAATCTGGTCTTTTATATAAACTAACGGATTTATCTGAATCCCTTGTCATAATAACATGTGCGCCTTGATTCCGCAGTTTATTTGCAACCTTCTGAGCTAATTGAAGAGTGTACGTTTTTTCTTTTTGACCATGCGTTGAAAGCGCTCCAGAATCATTACCACCATGACCAGGATCCAATACAATGGTTGTTTCTGATAGTTTAGTGGCATTAGTAATCTTATTATTATTCACTAACCAGGTTGGAATCCAACCAATTTTTTGATTTTTATAAACCACTCGATACCAATTATTCTTTTCGCTCAAGATTTGCAATCGGGTGCCACGATTGACGGTTTTAACCGTTTTGTACTGGATTCCTGGACCAGTCTTAATGGCTAGATTATTGAATCCAACTCCAATATTGTTTTTAACTAGCATGATTAGGAGGATGATTAAGGTTGTTCCAATAATTATTAGGGTAGTATAAAATCCTCGTTTGTTCTTTATGTAAAATTTTGTTTTCATTTTAAGGGCCTCATTGGATTATATGATTACTCATAATAGTATAACTTTTTTACTGTTTCCTTAAGTCTATAATAAAAAAATTAACTTGAATCTTGACAATTCATCTGGGTTTTATTAATCTTAAATTGATTTGAAATGCCGTTGAAGATGAATAGTAACCGTTTGCTGGTCTTAAGAGAGTGCCTAATTGCTGAAATGGTATGTCCTATAAATGGTAAAGACGCATCTAGGTAAAATTAATAAATAAGAGAACCAAAAAAGGTGGTACCGTGCTAATTGCGCCCTTGTGATTACATGGCTCGCCTTTTTTTATACTTTTGACTCAATGAGAGGAAGATGTGGTAGATGAAAAGAACGACTTATGCTGGAAATGTTAACGAAGATTATTTAGATCAAGAAGTGGTTCTTGATGGATGGGTTGCCAAAAAACGGAATTTAGGAAGTTTAATTTTTATCGATCTTCGGGATCGTGCTGGAATTGTTCAACTGGTTTTTAATGAGAAAAATGGTGAGGATGCTTTTAAGGTAGCTGAATCAGTTAAAAACGAGTACGTAATCCAAATTAAAGGAAGAGTGGTTGCTAGATCTGAAAAAGAAATCAATCCTGATATTCACACTGGAAAAGTGGAAGTTGACGTTTCTGATGCTAAGGTTTTAAGCACATCAAAACAGACTCCATTTGAGATTAAGAATGATATCAATGCCTCTGATGATTTGAGGTTAAAGTATCGTTATCTTGATTTAAGACGACCAGTAATGCAAAAGGGATTGATGATTCGGAACCGAATCTTACAGTCAACTCACAAATATTTTGATGAAAATGGGTTTATTGATATTGAGACGCCAGATTTAACGGTTTCAACCCCTGAAGGTGCCAGGGATTACCTAGTTCCATCACGAGTATACCCTGGTTCTTTTTATGCGCTCCCACAGTCTCCTCAACAATTTAAACAATTATTAATGGGTGCGGGCTTTGATCGTTACTATCAGATTGCTCGTTGTTTTAGAGACGAGGATTTACGTGGCGATCGGCAGCCCGAATTTACTCAAATCGACATGGAAACTTCATTTCTGTCAGCTGAGGAGATTCAGGACCTTACCGAGGGATTGATTAAAAAGGTTATGAAGGATACGGTCAATGTCGACGTTGATACACCATTTGAAAGAATTACTTGGCAAGAATCAATGGATCGATTTGGAACTGATCAACCTGACACACGTTTTAAAATGGAGTTAAAAGATCTCTCGGATGTTGTAGCAGATTCTGATTTTAAAGTCTTTAGTTCGGCCATTAAGAACGGTGGTCAAGTAAAGGCCATTGCCGTCCCTGATGGAGCCAAACAGTTCTCAAGAAAAGATATTGATAAATATGGTGAGTATGTAAAACGGTTTGGTGCTAAGGGACTAGCATGGATGAAGGTTACAGATGACGGATTTTCTGGACCAATTGCTAAGTTCTTTAAAGATCCAGCAATGGTAAGTAAAATTAAAGAAACGACCGGGGCTAAAGACGGTGACTTGCTATTGTTTGCTGCCGATCGAAGTAAAGTGGTTGCGGATACTTTAGGATATTTAAGAGTGGCGATTGCCAGCGAACTGAACATGATTCCAGAAGATCAGTACAACTTCTTGTGGATTGTGGACTGGCCTCTGTTTGAATATGATGAAGGTGCAGGACGTTGGGTAGCGGCTCACCATCCGTTTACCATGCCGAATAAGGGTGATGAACATTACTTAAATGACGGGGAAGATCCTCATAAAGCACATGCTCAAAGTTATGACATTATCTTAAATGGTCTCGAACTTGGTGGTGGATCAATTCGTATTCATACCCGTGAACTTCAAGAAAAAATGTTTAAGGCCCTTGGATTTACCAAAGAGAGTGCTGAAGCTCAATTTGGATACTTTCTTCGTGCTTTGGATTATGGATTTCCACCACATGGTGGTCTAGCAATCGGACTTGATCGTTTTGCTAGGTTGTTAGCTCATCGTGGCAATATCAGGGATGTAATTGCTTTCCCTAAGAATTCAAAGGCGGTTGAACCCTTGACCGGAGCCCCAACTCCAGTTTCACAGAAGCAGTTGGATGAATTAGGAATTTCTCTAGACCCAAAAGACAAATCAAAAGATAAATAAGATTAAATAAAAAGTTGTGACCAGCTCACAACTTTTTATTTTTTTTAAATTTGGTAATGTTATACTAGTTATGAATTTCTAAATGATCAGAAGGAACTTAAATGGACGACGTACAAAAAATTTTAAAACGACATCAGTACATATCAAAGTTATCAACCGCATTTGTATATGGAATTATGGTATCCATCGCGATGAATTTCTTTTGGACTCCTGGACACATTTATTCTTCAGGGGTTACTGGATTTGCACAGTTACTTAATACTTTAACTGAACGATATTTTCCGTTTACGATTTCGGCTGCATTGGGATTATTCCTACTTAATATCCCAATGTTTATTTTATCTTGGAAACAAATTGGTCATCAGTTTACGATGTTTACGTTTGTTTCTGTCGTTGTTGCCAGTGTCATGATTAAAATCTTACGTCCCTTAACCTTAACCACAGATCCATTAATTTGTGCAATTTTTGGTGGTGCAATTAATGGATTTGGAGTGGGGTTATCCTTAAAAAATGGTATTTCAACTGGTGGATTGGATATTTTGGGAATCGTGATCCAAAGGAAAACCGGAAAATCCATTGGAACCATTAACCTTATATTTAATACCTTTATTATTTTATCAGCCGGGTTCTTTTATGGATGGCCATATGCTTTTTATTCAGCAATTGGAGTTCTAGTAAACGCTAAGGCAATGGATTTGGCATATACAAGACAACAAATTGTCCAAGTGATGGTTGTTACCGATCGTCCCAAGACGGTCGTAGATAGCATTCAAAATCATTTGAGAAGGGGAATTACTATTATTCATAATGCCGAGGGAGCTTATAACCATAAGAAGAAGTCAGTCCTGTTTACTTCAATTTCACGATATGAAATGACCGAATTTGATGCAGCTTTAAATGAATCTGATCCAGATGCATTCGGAGTGGTGGTTGATGTTGATAAGGTGTTTGGTAACTTTTATGAGAAAAAACGGAAATAGCTGGCTTCCAGCCTGAAGTGTCGTTTTTTCATTATGGTATAATGTTTCATTGTAATTATTGAAAATGGTGATGAAAGTGAAAATCATATATACATGGTTGATTAGATTAATTTCGGCAATTTTTTATTTTCGACCAAAAAAGAATATATATTATGTAATGAGTTTTGATAATAATCTGAGGCTAATTAAGCAAATTGCCGCTAACATGCCTGAGGGACAAGAGCTAGTTGTGTTATACGAACCTGAAATTGAGGCAGCCGCAACTGACCTGAGTGCTTTTGGGATTAAGACCATTCCATTTAAAGAAAATGCAAGGTTTGCGTTGTTAACCATTCCTAGTTTAATGTCGGCTCGCGTTTTGTTTTGTGATAATTATTTCCCATTTTTGGCTGGTTTAGTTCGACCAAAGAAAAAAATGAAGATTGTCCAGTTGTGGCATGCCGATGGTGCCATTAAATGTTTTGGTTGGGAAGATCCGACCACTGACAAAAGATCATTTTTTGATAAACTTCGATTTCAAAGTGTTTACAATCATTTTGATGATTTTGTGGTTGCTTCTAAGGCAATGGGACAGATTTTTGAACGAAGTTATCGAGAATCGCCTGATAAGATGAAATATCTTGGATATCCGAGGTCAGATCGACTATTTAAGGAACGTTGGAGAAGAGTTGCTAGACACCGGGTCTATGAGGTGGCACCTGAATTAAAGGGAAAGCGTGTAATCTTGTATGCTCCCACTTATCGTGATGGACTTGAGTTTGATCCTCCAAAGGACATTGGGGAAGCGTTAACTGCTGATCCTAATGCGATTACGGTCGTTAAACTTCATCCGTTGTTACGAGATCAGGAATCACGAATCAGGAAATTTTCTAATGGGAATATTCGCTTTTATAATCAACTTTCTACTTCTGATCTCCTATCAGTATGTAATACACTAGTTACTGATTATTCTTCAGTGGCTTTTGATTTTAGCTTATTACCCCAAGCTCATTCAATGATTTTCTTTATGTTTGATCTCAAGCAATACGAGCAAGACCCAGGAATCCAAAAAGACTTTTTGGAGTGGCTGCCATCAGAGCCAATTACAAGGGTTGATCAATTAACGCAGGCAATTGTTGCTAATCAAAAGATTGATTTTACTAGTTTTAATAAACATTGGAATACATACAATGATGGGTATGCAACCGAACGTGTTATCAAAAGATATGTTTTACAAAATAATTAATGAAATAAAAAAGGAGAGTGCTGAGCTTGAAGGAAGTTTGGGCCTTACTTAAAGAACAATTTGAAAATTTAGGCATTATTTTTCGAATTTCAAAATACGAAGATAAGGCTACTTACCAGAGTCATTACTTAGGCTTGGTTTGGGAATATTTGTACCCGCTGATTCAAATTGCCATTTACTGGTTAGTCTTCGGTGTTGGACTAAAGGGAAGTACTGGTCACAACGGAAGTTATTTACCATGGATGGTTATTGGTATCACACCATGGTTTTTTATGAATCGTGTGACTCTAGATGCTTCTAAAAGTATTTATCAACGTGCTGGTTTAGTTTCAAAGATGAAGTTTCCCATTAGCATCCTCCCCTCGATTAAATTAGTCAGTAATCTAAGCTCATTTTGGACCATGCTGGTTTTTTCAATTGTGATTGGATATCTTTATGGGGTTCGTCCGAGTTTATTCTGGTTTCAGTGGATTTATTACTTTGTCGCAATGATTGCGTGGTTAATTGCTTTTGGAATCTTTAATTCAACGATTACCGTTTTAATTCGGGATTATCACGTGATGTTACAGTCGTTTATGAGAATGTTGTTCTACATTTCTGGAGTACTGTTCAACTTTGAATCTTCTGCTTCGTTCCCGCCATTTTTGATTAGAATCTTAGAATTAAATCCATTCTTTTATATCGTTCAAGGGTTTCGGGATTCAATGTTATCAAGCAGTTGGTTCTGGGAAAAGCCACTTCTAAGTATTATTTTCTGGCTAATGACGTTGTTTTTCTTTCTAGTTGGATCACATTTACATTTTAAATTTAGATCACACTTTGTTGACTTGGTCTAGGGAAAATAATATGAATGGAAAGCAAATTAAGGACAAATTAATTAGTGGTATTAAGTTAGCCATTCGCACTGGACTCATCGCGCTGAACGATGGGTTTATTTGTATGCCCGTTAAAAAACACGAAATCATGTTCGAAAGTTTTAACGGGAAAGACATTAACGATAATCCTGCTGCCATCTATTTTGAGTGGATTAAGCAACATCCTGAATACGCTAAGCATGCGTATTTTGGGGTGAAAGCAGCTAATTATAAAGAATTACACAAACAGTATCCTAACGTTCAAATTTTACGACGCTTTTTTCCGAGATGGGTTTGGCACGTTGCTCGAGCTGATTTTTGGGTCTTTAACTCGCGATTCCCCAAATGGTGGAAGAAAAATAAGCGAACGACCTACATTCAAACCTGGCATGGGACTCCGCTTAAAAAATTAGGCGTTGATATTAAGCATGTTTCCATTCCAGGAATTTCGACTCAGCAATATCATGACGATTTTAAGAAGGCTGCTAGTCGATGGAAATACTTGATTATGCCTAATCAATATTCAGAGGATATTTTTGATCGGGCCTTTGATTTTAAAAACGTTCCCTTGCGAATTGGATATCCAAGAAATGATGTTTTGTATCAGCAAAATAACGCTAAAACCATTTCAGAATTAAAGAAAAGAATTGTTGGTAATCCAAAACAAAAAGTTATTTTGTATGCACCAACTTGGCGAGATGATGACTATCAAAAAAAGGGGAGTTATAACTTCGAACTGCCATTTTCATTGAAATCATTTTTTGATCATGTGGGTGATAACACGAAATTAATTATTCGTCCTCACTACCTTATTAAAGATCGAATTGATATCGCTGGGTATGAAGATCGAGTTCAGATCGAAGCCGATTGTGATATTAGTGAGTTATACTTAATTTCAGATTTATTGATCACCGACTATTCTTCTGTGATGTTTGATTACGCTAATTTGAAACGTCCAATGTTATTCTATGCGTATGACTTAAAACATTATCAAAATGAGTTAAGAGGTTTTTATTTTGATTTTAAAAAAGACGTTCCTGGTCCAATTGTTGAAGATCAAAATTCTTTTTATAATGAGTTGTCACATTTTAACGAAGATGGTAAGTTTATCGGGTATGATCAGAAAATAGAAGATTTTTATAATAAGTTTTGTAGTTGGGAGCATGGGGATGCTTCCGCTAGGGTTGTTAAAGTAATGGAGGATAAAAATGAGTAGTGATGAATTCTTAATTGGGTCACATGTTGCCATGAAAGCACCAGATATGATGCTCGGTTCTGCTGAGGAAGCAGCTCGGGATGGTGAAAATGTTTTTATGTTATACACTGGAGCTCCACAAAGCTCAAAAAGAACTGCGATTGATAAACTTAAGATTGATCAAGCTCATTCGTATATGGAAGACCATGATTTACAAGAAGTAGTGGTTCATGCTCCTTATATTATTAATTTGGGCAACCCCAAAAAGCCCCAAAGTTTTCACTTTGCGGTTAATTTTCTGAAACAAGAAATTGATCGTTCAGAAGCAATGGGTGCTGATCAGATTGTTTTGCACCCAGGATCCCACGTTGGATCAGGAGTGGAAGCAGGAATCAAACAGATTATCAAGGGGTTAAATGAAGTGATTACGCCTGACCAAAAGATTCAGGTGGCCCTTGAAACTATGGCAGGTAAAGGAACGGAAATTGGTTCAACGTTTGAGCAATTAGCTAAGATTATTGATGGGGTTAAGTTGAACGACAAATTGTCGATTACTTTTGATACCTGTCACACTAGCGATGCTGGTTATGACATTAAGAATGATTTTGATGGGGTAATGAAAGAGTTCGACAAAATTATTGGAATGGATCGGATTAAGGTGATTCATTTAAATGACTCCAAGAATCCTCAGGGTGCCCATAAAGATCGTCATACTAACATCGGTTTTGGGTCCCTTGGATTTGACGCCCTGAATTACGTGGCCAGATACCCTAAGTTTGATAAGATCCCTAAAATTATTGAAACACCAACAATTAAAATTAATGATGATGTTAAGATTAATCCTCACCAATATGAGATCAAAATGCTAAAAGAACAGAAGTTTAATCCGGATATGATTGAAGATATTAAACGTGATTATAAGGATGGAAAGATTAGTGACCTTGTTCATTAATGTTTAGACTCTGAGTGATGATCGTAGCTGTTTCTTCAATGGACTTGTTGTACACGTTGATTTGTAAACAATCTAATTTACGATAAAGATGCTTGGCATAGTCAAGCTCTTTTTTTATTTGTTTTGAGTCTGAGTATGGAGTGTCAGGGTCGAGTCCGTATGCAATCATTCTTTCTTGGCGGATCTTCTTTAGGTTTGTAACGGAGTTGGTTAGACCAAAAATTTTATTATGGTCGATTTGATAAACTTCTTCTGGCAGTTGGATGGTTGGTCCAATGGGAACGTTTGCTACTAGTAAATTTTGGTTGGCCAGATAGAGTGATAGGGGTGTTTTAGATGTTCGTGAGATTCCAAGGAGAACAATATCCGCTTTTTTAAGATCATTCGGTCGTTTTCCATCGTCATTTGCTACCGCAAATTCAATTGCAGAGATTCGTTTGAAGTAGTCTTCGTTAAGGTTATGAACTAAACCAGGAACTTCGGCAGCTGATTCATGAAGCTTTTTGGAAATAATTTGAATTGGCTTTTGAATGCAATCAAAACTATATAAATTATTATCCATGGCAAAGGCAGTTACTAGCTTGCTCAGATCAGGATCGACCAAGGTGTGAAAGATAATGGCATCTTGTTCTTTAGCTAGTTTAAGAATCCCGTCAAGCATCGACTGCGTTTGAATGAATGGATAGCGTTTAAAGTTTGCATTTGCTTCAGGAAATTGGGCTACTGCAGTTCGGGCGATTGACATGGCTGTGGCACCACTTGAATCTGAAATTATAAATGCATTGAAATTGGTTGTCATAATATTACCTCCTACTTTGTTAGTATTTTATCATATTTATCGTTCAGACTCGTTGACGGGCCATTCCCCATAATGTATAATTAATAATGACCGTTAAGGATTAAATACAAACGGTATTATTTAAGCTCGGAGGGAGGGATTTATCATGTCAAAAACTGTCGTTCGCAAAAACGAATCTCTTGATGATGCTCTTCGACGCTTTAAGCGCACGGTTTCAAAAAGCGGTACCCTTCAGGAATTCCGTAAACGTGAGTTTTACGAAAAACCTAGCGTAAAACGTAAATTAAAATCAGAAGCAGCTCGTAAGCGTAACAATAAGAAAAAGAAGCGTCGCAGCTTCTAATAATGAAACGCCCCTGATGATAGGAGCGTTTTTTATATATGAAAAGAGGGCTAAAATGGCTTTATCCGATGAATTAAATAATGATCTCAAAAGTGCCATGAAGAACCATGATAAGACAAGATTAACCATTGTCAGAATGCTTAAGTCTAATTTAATGAATGAAAAAATAAAATTAGGCCATGATCTTTCTGATGCTGAAGCGGCAGCTGTTGTTAATCGAGAAGTTAAGCAACACAAAGATTCAATTGCTGAATTTAAGAATGGTGGAAGAGATGATTTGGTGAAGGGTCAAGAAGAAGAGCTCAAGATTCTTGAAGACTATGCACCAAAACAAATGTCTGAAGCCGACGTTGAAAAAATCGTTAATGATACAATCAAACAACTCGGAGCGTCCGGTAAGGGCGACTTTGGAAAAGTAATGGGTGCTGTCATGGGAAAAGTTAAGGGACAAGCTGATGGCAGTACTGTTAATAAACTAGTTAATAAAGCTCTCAGTTAGAAAAAGAACTCATTGAATGAATCAATGAGTTCTTTTTGTTCTTTTGCTTTGTAAGTGGCGGATTATATGCTAGTATTTTAGGTAAAAGTCGATATGAAAGGAACTTGTTTGATTGACAGATAATTTTAAGTTTAAAAAAGAATTAACGTTAAAGAATCCCAATGATGAAGCCGCTTTATTTGGTGCACAAGATGCCTTTTTGGATATTTTAGAACAGGGTATGGCAACATCAATTCGTCATTCTGGGGGAAAGATCACTGTCGAAGGTGATGACGAAAAGGCGGTTCAAAATACCATTGATATTTTGAATGGCATGCTTGAATTGATTCATTCTGGAATCACTTTAAATTCTAGTGACTTTGTTTCGGCCATGAAAATGGCTGAAAAGGGAACCCTTGGATTTCTTCCAGAGTTGTATAATCAAGTGCTTTTAAAGGATAATAAAGGGAAGCCCGTTCGAGTAAAGAATTTTGGTCAACGTCAGTATGTCCAGTCCATTAAGCATAACGATGTCACTTTTGGAATCGGACCAGCTGGTACCGGGAAGACCTATTTAGCGGTTGTAATGGCAGTAGCAGCCCTCAAAAAGGGTGATGTGGATAAGATTGTCTTAACTAGACCTGCTGTTGAAGCTGGTGAAAGCCTTGGATTCTTACCCGGAGACTTAAAAGAAAAGGTTGATCCATATTTGCGTCCTTTATATGATGCATTAAACTCAACGCTTGGATCTGATCATAGTGAACGATTAATGGATCGTGGGGTCATTGAAATTGCGCCCTTGGCATATATGCGTGGAAGAACGCTTGACAATTCCTTTGTCATTTTGGATGAAGCTCAAAATACGACCAATGCACAAATGAAAATGTTTTTAACACGTTTAGGTTTTGGTTCTAAAATGATTGTTAATGGGGATGTTTCTCAAATTGATTTAAACGGAAGAGTACGAAGTGGGCTAGTAACCGCTCCTAAAATCTTGCGAGACATTGATGATATTAGTTTTGTTAATTTTAGTGCTGACGATATGGTTAGACATCCCGTGGTTGCCAAGATTATTAATGCGTACGAAAAAAATGATAACGGAGAATAGATATGGATCTTGAAATATATGATCAAACTCAAGATGGAGTTGATCCCCAAAAAATTACTCTGATTAGAGATATTCTAAATTATGCTTCTAAGTACATTAACTTAAAGGATAATACCGAGATGTCAGTTACCTTAGTTAATAATGACCGTATTAGAGAAATTAATCGTGATTATCGTGGAGTTGATCGGGCTACGGATGTAATTAGTTTTGCAATTGAGGACCAGAGTGATGACGATTTTCCAGTGATTATGAATGATGAAATGAAGAAGGATATTCCTGAAAATATCGGGGATATTTTTGTGTGTGTTGATAAAGTAGCCGAACAGGCTGACTTTTTAAATCATTCTAATGATCGAGAGTTAGGGTTCTTGGTTGTTCATGGATTTTTACATTTAAATGGTTATGATCACATGAAACCTGAAGACGAAGCGGTAATGTTTCCTCTTCAAAGAAAGATTATGGATTCTTATGGACTCACAAAATAACAAACAAACGGGTAAAAACAAAAATTTCATCCAGGCTTTTGGTCACGCTTATGACGGTATTAAATGGGTTTTTATTCACGAACGAAATTTTAAGTTTGATATGGCGTGTGCCGTTATTACGATGGGATTAGGATTTATTTTACGGATTCGACTGGAACAATTTATGTGGCTTTTGACAGCCATTATTTTAGTACTTGTTGGTGAAATCCTTAACACTGTGGTTGAAAGAATCATGGATTTTATGAGTGATCATCATTATGATGAACGAGTAAAAGTGATTAAAGACGTTGCGGCTGGTGGTGTGGTACTAACGGCTATCTTTGCAATTGTCGTTGGACTATTTGTGTTTGTTCCAAAAATTATTGAATTATTGAATTAATTAAGGGGAAAATATGGCAGAGACTTCAAAATACAAATCAGGATTTGTAGCAATTGTAGGACGTCCCAATGTTGGTAAATCAACGTTTTTAAATCGAGTGATTGGCCAAAAAGTGGCCATTATGTCTGAAAAGGCTCAAACAACAAGGAACAAGATTCAGGGAATTTACACTACTGATGATGCGCAGATTGTTTTCATTGATACTCCTGGAATCCATAAGCCTAAGAACAAGTTAGATGACTATATGGATGAAGCTGCTCTCTCTTCTTTAAAAGAAGTTGACGCAGTTCTATTTATGGTCAGCGCAACTGAGACACGTGGAGCTGGCGATAATTATATTATTGATCAACTAAAGCAGGTTAATAGTCCCGTCTATTTGGTTATTAATAAGATTGATGAGATTAATCCTAATAGTTTATTACCAATTATGGATACCTATAAACGGGCTTATGATTGGGCAGATGTATTTCCAATTTCTGCTCTTCAGGGTAACAATGTTGATGAACTATTGAATACTTTAGTTGCTAAGCTTCCAGAGGGTCCCCAGTATTATCCGGATGACGAAATTACTGATCATCCCGAACGTTTTATCGTAGGAGAATTGATTCGAGAAAAGGTTTTGGAATTAACCAGACAGGAAATCCCTCATTCAGTTGCTGTGCAAGTCGAAAAAATGAAGACACAAGATAATGGTAATGTTCATATTGATGCCAATATTATTGTAGAAAGAAAAGGTCAAAGAGGTATCCTAATCGGCAAAAATGGTGGAATGCTTAAAAAAATCGGAACCTTAGCTCGAAAAGAAATTGAAGATTTACTTGGTAGTAAGGTATATCTGGAGTTATGGGTTAAGGTTCAACCGAGTTGGCGTGAAAAAGAATCCGCTTTAAGACAATTAGGATACCGCAAAGATAGTTACTAGGTGATATTTTGTCAGTAAATCCAAAGAGCCAAATGTTTCATGGAATTTTGTTATACCGTAAAAATTATCGTGAACATGATATGTTGGTGAAATTTTTAACGGCTGAAGCTGGACTTAAAATGTTCTTTGTAAGGGGAGCTAATAAAGCTAATTTTAAAATGGCAGGAGACATTTTACCCTTTAGTTTTGGGACCTATGAAGGTACTTTAAGGCCAGAGGGATTGTCATACATTAGTAGTGGGAATGACGTTAAACATTTTGAACAAATTTCGAATGACATTTATTTGGATGCATATGCCACCTATATCATGACGTTAATTGATGCCGCTTTTCCTGAAGGGGTTAAAATTAATGATTGGTTTAATCGTTTATACTATGCGTTGAACATGATTAACAGTGGGTTTGATGCTGAAGTTGTTACTAATATTATTGAAATCCAATTATTACCGGTTTTTGGGGTGGCACCAGATTTTAAGTCGTGTGTGATCTGCCATCAAACTAATAAAAAATTTGATTATTCGGAAGAGTATGGTGGTATTATTTGTGAGGATCATTTCAATATGGATCCTCATCGAATGCATTTAGATCAAAAGACAATTTACTACCTTCGTTTATTTTCAGCGGTTAATTTAAAAAAGATCGGAAATATTCAGGTTAATGAAAAAACTAAGAAGAAATTACGAAGTGTAATTGATAAAATTTATGATAGTTCTGTCGGATTGAATTTGAAAAGTAAAAAATTTTTAGATCAGATGAACGATTGGAAAATTAACCTTAAATAATGATTAAACGTTGACGGTTGTGACTGATAATTTTATAATTAAGTTAGTTAAATAACTGACCTTGATGAAAGATGGTTTATATTTATGACATCTCAGTGAAGCCACGATGGTGAGAAGTGGTCGATGTTAATATGGATTGGCACTTTCGGAGTCGTTTAATCTCGAGTTGCTGATTAAGTTCAGAAGTAGGGTGGAACCGCGAATAAATCGTCCCTATGTAGAAGTAGTGATACTTTTGCATAGGCTTTTTTATTTGCTTATTAATTAGGAGGAAAAAGTAATGACGGAAAAATTATCGGTTCAAGATATTATCAGTACTTTAGAGTCATATTGGAGTTCATTAGGTTGCATGAGGATGCAATCATATGACACGGAAAAAGGTGCAGGAACCATGAGTCCTTACACTTTTCTACGTGCAATTGGTCCAGAGCCCTGGAACGTTTGTTACGTGGAACCATCAAGACGTCCCGCTGATGGTCGTTATGGCGAAAATCCTAATCGACTGTATCAACATCATCAATTTCAAGTTTTGATGAAGCCCTCTCCGGACAACATTCAGGAACTGTACATTAATTCATTAGAGCAGTTGGGGATTAATCCTCTTGAACATGATATTCGTTTCGTTGAAGACAACTGGGAAAACCCTTCAATGGGATGTGCGGGAGTTGGATGGGAAGTCTGGCTTGATGGAATGGAAGTTACCCAGTTTACTTACTTCCAAGTTGTTGGTGGACTTACCATGGATCCTGTTGCCGTTGAAATCACATATGGACTTGAACGTTTGTCTTCATACATTCAAGATGTTAATAATGTTTTTGATCTTGAGTGGGGTAATGGAGTTAAGTATGGTGATATCTTTAAAGAACCTGAGTATGAACACTCCAAATATAGCTTTGAAGAGTCCGATCAGAAGATGTTGCACCAAATGTTTAATGCATATGAAAAGGAAGCTAAACGATTAATTTCCCTTGGACTAGTTCACCCTGCTTACGACTATATCTTGAAGTGTAGCCATACTTTTAATTTACTCGATGCCAGGGGCGCCGTTTCGGTAACCGAACGTGCTGGTTATTTATCACGAATTAGAAAGATGGCACATGCGATTGCGAAGGCTTTTGTAGCAGAACGTAAAAAGCGTGGTTTCCCACTCATTAAGGATGAAAAGAAACGACAAGAACTTTTGCATGATGATCAAAAAGATAAAAAGAAACATAAAAAACATGGTAATAATCGTAATAACGGAAAGGGGGAGAAATAAATGTCAAGAACATTTTTATTAGAAATTGGATTAGAAGAAATGCCAGCACATGTGGTTACTCCCAGTGTCAATCAACTGGCAGATAAGACGGCTGCATACCTAAAAGATCAACGAATTTCTTATGATCAAATCAAAAAATTTTCTACCCCACGCAGATTAGCAATTCAGATTACGGGGCTGGTTGATAAGCAGCCTGATGTCGATGAAGAAGTAAAGGGTCCTGCCGAAAAAATTGTAAAGGATAAAAATGGTGATTGGAGTAAAGCTGCCATTGGATTTACTAAGGGACAAGGATTATCTCCAGCGGACATTGTCTTCAAAGACGTCAAAGGCACAAAATATGCCTTCGTTAAAAAGCACATTGAAGGGAAACCAGTCCAGGTCGTCTTAAGCGGACTTAGTAATGTTGTTAAGTCCATGACATTTCCAACCCTTATGAAATGGGGAACAAATAAGTTTGAGTTTATTCGTCCCATTAAATGGATTGTGGCCTTGTTAGATGATGAAGTTATTCCAATGCAAATCGTTGATGTTCATTCAGGTCGAACTACTTGGGGACACCGATTCTTAGGAAAAGACGTCGAATTAAAAAATGCTAAGGATTATGAAGAAGCATTAACTAACCAACATGTAATTGCTGATGCAGACAAACGTAAGGACTTAATTCGGAAGCAAATTGAAGCCATTGCTAAAAAGCACAATTGGAAAATTAACATTGATAGTGACTTGCTTGAAGAGGTTAATAACCTGGTTGAATGGCCAACCAGCTTTGCTGGGAAATTTGATGATCATTTCTTAAAAATCCCACGTGAAGTTTTAATTACCTCAATGAGAAACCACCAACGTTTCTTTTATGTTGAAGATCAAGATGGCAATTTATTACCTTATTTTGTTTCCGTACGTAATGGGGACGAAAATCATCTTGATAACGTGATAGCTGGAAACGAAAAGGTTTTAACTGCGCGTCTTGATGATGCTGATTTCTTCTATAATGAGGATCAACAGCAAACAATTGATGACTATGTAAATAAACTTAAAACGGTAAGCTTTCATGATAAGATTTCATCTGAATATGATAAAATGCAACGTGTTCAAGTTATTGCAAAGTTGATTGGTGAAGAAGTGGGCTTGGATGAAAAACAGTTAAAGCATTTACAGCGAGCTGCCGAAATCTATAAGTTTGATTTAGTGACTGGAATGGTAGGCGAGTTTGCCGAATTACAAGGTGTGATGGGTGAAAAATATGCCCTATTAGCTGGTGAAGATCCTGAGGTTGCTACCGCAATTCGGGAACATTATCTTCCAATTTCAGCTGATGGACAGTTACCTAAAACTAAAGTTGGTGCAGTTCTTTCCGTTGCTGATAAGCTTGATAGTGTTATGACTTTCTTTGCTGCTGGCATGGTTCCAAACGGTTCTAACGACCCATATGCCCTTAGAAGACAAGCAGCTGGAATTGTTAGAATTGTTACCAATGAAAAATGGCGGATGCCACTTGTTCCGCTTATGAAAAATGCGATTGCTCAAGAGAAGCAAGCCGACGTTTTACCAAAGGTTAATCAAAATCCAATTGTTTCTGATGTGGTATCTTTTATTAAAGAAAGAATTAAGCGACAATTAAAATCACAGGATATTCGTTATGATCTGATTGATGCAGCCGTTGGTTCCACTGACAGTGACATCTACTTTAATGTAGAAACGGCAATGACGTTAAATGATCATAAGGATGATGCTCACTTTAAGGAAGCCATTGAATCCTTAACAAGAGTGGTTCGAATTGCACAAAAGGGTAATTTTAAAGACGGATTACTTGAAGTCGATCCGAACATGTTTGAAAATGACTCCGAAAGGGTCCTTAATGAACAAGTTGACCGAATCAGCCAAAACTTCGATGAATTAAATGCTAACCAAACTTTTGAAGAACTTACTTCTTTGCGTCCAGCCATTAATGATTATTTTGATCAAACCATGGTGATGGTTGATGATGAGAAAGTTAGAACGAACCGATTAGCTGAGTTAACTAATTTGGCACGTTTGATTGATCGATTTGCGGCGGTTGATGAAATCATTGTTAAATAAAAATAATAAATAGTAGTATGTAATCCTAAGAAGGGATGGTGATTTCATGGCAAAAATTCCCGAAACGGTAATTGATGATGTCTTAAATCAGACCAATATTACTGACGTTGTTAGTAAATACGTTAACTTGAAAAAGTCTGGGAATAACCTATTTGGTTTGTGTCCGTTTCATGAAGAGAGAACACCATCCTTTTCTGTGTCCGAAAGTAAGCAAATTTTTCACTGCTTTAGTTGTGGTCGTGGAGGGAATGTTTTTAAATTCCTAATGGATTTACAGGGAATTTCTTTTCCCGAAGCTGTAATTGCAGTGGCTAATGATGAGGGAATTAAGCTTCCTGATTCAATCCAAAATGGTGGTGATAACTCTCCGGTTCACACTGAGAAAAATAATCTTATTCAGTTACAAGAAGAGGCCGCCAAACTTTATCATCATGTGTTGGTTAACACCGAACTAGGTGTCCCAGCTCTTAAGTATCTTCATGATCGAAAAATCACGGATGACATGATCGAAACTTTTAATTTAGGTTTTGCTCCAGGGCAACGATTATTAAAGCCATTCTTTGAGAACAAAAAAGCCGATTATCAACTTTTGAGGAAGTCGGGGTTATTCATTGAAAATTCAGATGGAGAACTAAGCGATCGATTTACAAATCGAATCATGTATCCGATTAGGAACGATAGTTCTAAGACTGTGGGATTTTCAGGAAGGATTTTACACAAAGATCCTGATATTCCCAAGTATTTGAATAGTCCAGAGACAAGTATTTTTAACAAACGGAAAATCATTTATAACATTGATCTAGCTAAACCTAGCATTCGCAATGAACAAAACTTAATATTATTTGAGGGGTTCATGGATGTCATCTCAGCCTATCAAGCTGGAGTAAAAAACGGTGTGGCTTCAATGGGGACTAGTTTAACTAATGAACAAATTTACCAGTTTAATCAGTTAACTAATCAGGTCTATGTTTGCTACGATGGTGATAATCCTGGACAAAAAGCTACTAAACGTGCCATTTCACTTTTGGGTGATGAAGGTCAGTTTACGGTTGGCGTAATTCAAATGCCAAATGGGATTGACCCCGATGAATATCGGCGAAAATATGGAAACGACAAGTTTAAAGATGCGATTAAAAGTGCACGGGAGACTACTGTCTCTTTTGAGCTACGTTTTCTTAAAACCCAGTATGATTTAAGTAATGATGAAGAAAAGTTAAATTATGTGGATGCGGCTTTAAACGTAATTGCTAAAATTGATAAACCAGTTGAACGAAGTGTCTATCTAAAACAGCTTTCAGATGAATTTGAGTTAGATATGAATGCATTAACCGTTCAGTGCAAGCAAATTCGCTCAACATTTATTAACAAACGTCAAAGAAAACAAGTTCGGATGTTGAAAACCGATACAGTTCCCGAAGTGTTGAATCAAAATCCTAAGAAGATTACTCGGGTTGAGAGTGCGGAACGGTTACTTTTATCGCGAATGTTGAATAATTGTAACGTGTGGTTGAAAGTTACAGATGATCCTGAGTTCAGTTTCGTTCACGATCAGTATCAGACAATTTATTTATTAGCACAACACTATTTTCAAAATCATGATCATTATAGTGCGGCAGAGTTTAGTGATTTTTTGAAAGAATCTGATTTACAATCTACGCTTGCTAATATTGAAATGGCTGCTTTATCCAATGAGCCAAGTGAAAAAGAAATTGATGATTGTGTTAAAATAATAAGGCAAGCTTTAACTGGTGAAGTGTCACTAAAAACCAAGCATCAGGCCATGATGGACGCTGTAAAGTTGGGTGATATTGAGAAAGCTGCCCAATTGGGCAAGGAATACCAGGATTTGCAAAAGAAGTATCAGTAAAAAGACAGTAATGGGAGGCAATTTCTATGGCAGAAAAAGACATTAAGAAAAATGAAGTAAATTCTACAAATAAGACTGCGAAGGCAGCTCCCAAAAAGAGTAGTGCAACTAAAAGCACTAAGAAGACTACTGCAAAGAAAACCACAAGAACTAAAACTACTAGAGCCAAGAAGACCACTAGTAAAGAAAAATTTGATAAAACTGGATACAAAAAAGTTTTTGATGCGGTTGTGAAGAAGTACAAAAAGGTGGGTCATATCACTTATGGGGTCCTTGAAGAAGAACTCCAAATTCCATTCAGTTTGAACAAGAAGCAAATGAATGAATTAATGGAAAAAATTGAGGACTCTGGAATCAGTATCGTTGATGATAGTGGTGAGCCTGACCCCCGTGCTTTAAAGGCTGCTAAAAAAGTTACCCAAAAGGAATTAAAGAATGCTTCAAGTTCCAAAGGTGTTAAGATTAATGATCCAGTAAGAATGTACCTAAAAGAAATTGGACGTGTTCCGCTACTAACGGCTGACCAAGAAGTTCAGTTAGCTTTAAGAATTGAACAGGGTGATGAAACCGCTAAACAAGAATTAGCAGAGGCTAACTTACGATTAGTTGTTTCAATTGCTAAGCGTTACGTTGGTCGTGGAATGCAATTCCTTGATCTAATTCAAGAAGGTAACATGGGTCTAATGAAAGCCGTTGAGAAGTTTGATTATCGAAAAGGATTTAAGTTCTCAACCTATGCCACCTGGTGGATTAGACAGGCAATTACTCGGGCAATCGCGGATCAGGCTCGAACGATTCGAATTCCAGTTCATATGGTTGAAACCATTAATAAGTTGATCCGAATTCAACGTCAATTACTACAGGATCTTGGTAGAGAACCACTTCCATCAGAAATTGGTGCTGAAATGGATATGCCAACTTCAAAAGTCCGAGAAATTCTCAAAATTGCTCAAGAACCTGTATCACTTGAAACCCCAATTGGGGAAGAGGATGACTCTCATCTTGGTGATTTTATTGAAGATGAAGATGCAACGAGTCCGGCTGATCACGCAGCTTATGAACTTTTAAAGGAACAATTAGAAAGTGTCCTTGATACGCTTACTGATCGTGAAGAAAATGTTCTTCGGTTGAGATTTGGCTTAGATGATGGAAGAACTCGAACTTTGGAAGAGGTTGGAAAAGTTTTTGGTGTTACCCGAGAACGAATTCGTCAGATTGAAGCTAAAGCTCTGAGAAAATTGAGACATCCATCACGTAGTAAACAACTAAAAGATTTCTTAGATTAAAAAAAGTGGCAGAGATCCCAACGGATCGCTGCCTTTTTTATTGAATTTGGAGGAAGATAATGACGGCAAAAAAATTATCGCCACGACTGCAAGCAGTTTCTGATTTAGTTCCTAATGGATCCATTATGGCAGATATTGGCTCCGATCATGCATATGTTCCAGCTTACCTATTAAAACGAGATTTAATTAAGTATGCAATTGCTGGTGAAGTAGCTCCTGGCCCACTTAAAAATGCAACATCTGAGATGGAAGAGCAGCATTTGACTGATAAAATGACAACTCGATTGGGAGATGGACTTGATGTGATTAATCCTGATGATCACGTAAACGCCATTGTAATTGCTGGAATGGGTGGGGAATTGATCACCCAAATTCTTGAACGGGGAAAGCATAAACTAACTGATCAAACTGCTTTGATTCTTCAGCCAAACGTTGATGAAATTCGTTTACGTAGGTGGTTAGTATCCAACCAATATGGAATTAAAGCGGAAAACATTGTTTTTGATGCAGGACATTTTTATGAAATGATGTTGGCTAAGCCAGTTGTCAAACGGGTGGAATATTCTAAGCAGGAATTGCGATTTGGTCCTGTTCTTTTAAAGCAAAAGAATCCAGAATTTATTGATAAGTGGACCGATCGAATTCGCAAGAACAAGGTTGTGTTGAATAACTTGAATAATGCAACTAACCCACCATTAGATAAAATTCGCCATATTCAGAAAATTAATGCAGAATTAAAGGAGATTTTAAATGACCACAGTTAATGATTTGATCACTAGATTTGAAGAATTTGCACCTCTTTCACTTGCTGAACCTCATGATCCTACTGGATTTCAAATTGGATCAAAGGACCAGAAAATTAAGAACGTGATGACGACCCTCGATGTAAGGCCAGAGGTTGTAGAAGAAGCAATTAATCGAGATGTAGATTTTATATTTGCACACCATCCCGTTATGTTTCATCCAGCAAGGAATCTTGATCTGGCTGATCCACAAAATCAGATGTACGCAAATCTTTTAGAACATCACATTACCGTGTACGCTGCTCACACCAACTTGGATAATGCAAATGGTGGCATGAACGATTGGTTGGCAGATGCCATTGGTCTTCACAATCCTACTGGCCTTGTTCCTCATTTAGATTCAAACGGAAATCCAACTAATTATTCGATGGGGCGCTTTGGCAATTTAAAACGGCCAATGAAGGTGATTGATTTGGGAAGACTATGTAAACAAGTGTTTGGAATTAATGGTTTACGAATGGTAACGAATGATGATCAACAAAATGTTTCCCGAGTTGCTATTCTTGGTGGTGATGGAGGAAAGTTTTATCCAGAAGCAATTAAACGAGGCGTCCAAGTTTATATTACGGGTGATTTGTATTATCATACTTCTCAAGAGATGCTTTCTAATGGTCTGTCTGCAATTGATCCTGGCCACCATATCGAAAGTATTTGTAAAAACAAATTAGCTGAAATGTTTACGCGTTGGTCCGACGAAAATAATTGGAAAATCAATGTATTTGCATCGCAATTGAACACGGATCCATTTGAGTTTATATAGGAGGAAGAACTATGGCTGATAGTAAACAACTATTAGATCGCTTTTTAAAGTATGTACGGGTAAATACGCGATCTAATCCCAATTCTGATACGATTCCATCTGATCCAAAGGAAGTTGATTTTCTAAATGAACTTTCTTATGAGTTAAAGGACATTGGGATGAAAAACGTACGAACAAATGAAAAGAGTGGATACGTTTTTGCGGATTTACCTAGTAACATTGATCAAAAGGTTCCTAAAATTGGATTCATTTCTCACGTTGATACGGCTGACTTTAACTCCGAACACGTTCATCCTCAGATCGTAAAGGATTATGACGGAAAAACAGTTATTAATCTTGATAAAGACGGAAAGTACAAATTGGATCCTAACGTATTTCCAACCCTTAAGAAGTATGCTGGTCAAACGTTGGTTACTACCGATGGTTCAACTCTTTTAGGAGCCGATGATAAAGCTGGTGTGGCCGAAATCATGACCGCAATGAAGTATTTAATTGATCATCCTGAGATTAAACATGGTGATATTGTAATTGGTTTTGGACCAGATGAGGAAATTGGAACTGGTGCTGATCAATTTGACGTTACTGATTTTGGCGCTGATTTTGCCTATACTGTTGATGGTGGTCCGCTTGGAGATTTAGAGTACGAAACTTTCAATGCAGCTGCCGCTACAATTAAGTTTAATGGAACCGATGTGCATCCTGGTGATGCTTATGGTGTAATGGTGAATGCTTCACAACTCGCCATTGATTTTCATAATCAGTTGCCTAAGGATCAACGTCCGGAGAACACTAAGGATCGTCAGGGATTTTACTATCTATTGGCGATTGATGGGGTGACAGATCATGCAAAGTTAGATTACATTATCCGTGATCACGATAAAGATAAGTTCAATGAACGCAAAGAATTCATTCAGAAGTTAGTTGATCAATTTAATGAAAAGTACGGCGACGGTCGAGTCGAACTGGAAATGCATGATGAATATTACAACATGGCCGAGGTAATTAAGAAGGATATGACCCCGATTAATATTGCTAAAGATGCCATGAATGAGGTTGGTATTAAACCAAATATTTATCCTGTTCGTGGTGGGACTGATGGTTCTAAGATTTCTTTTCTTGGAATTCCGACACCTAATTTGTTTGCCGGGCCCGAAAACATGCATGGCCGTTTTGAGTATGTTTCACTTCAGACAATGGAAAAAGCGGTTGATTTGATCGTCAAAATTTCAGAAGACGTTGCGAAAGAATAAAAAAATAACCTGCAGATCAATCAACCTGCAGGTTATTTTTTGTTTATAATTAACGACTAATCAATCTAATTCCATTGAAAGCAATTAGTGCAACAACAGCGCCGATTACTCCAACTTGGATCCAATTATATGGTGCACCGACTAAAGCAGAGCCAATGTATCCAATAATTTCACCATAGACGAAACCCCAGAAAGCACCAGTCAAGTTAGCAGCAAATGTCTTCATAATTAACACCTCTCAATAAGAGTAGTTTATCACTATAACGGAAAAAATCAATTGCAAACATCAGCTAATGTCTGATAAATTTTACTAATTTCATTTGGTATAATGATTAGTGAAGTTTAAGAAGGGAGATGACAAATTTGGGATATAATCCATTACAAAATATTACTTCTTATAGCCTACTTCAAAGTACTGATACGGTTCCAAAATTAATCGAGAAGGCCAGGGCACGTGGTTATGACAGTGTTGCGTTAACCGACCGGAACGTACTTTATGGAGCAGTGGCGTTCTATAATGAAGCTAAACGCCAGGGGATTAAGCCGGTTATCGGTTTGACGGTGGTTTTAAGTGGAATGTTTTTTAAGGAAGAGCCATCTGAACTGGTTTTGATTGCTAAGGATCATACTGGGTATCAAAACTTGATGAAAATTTCATCATTATTGATGGATAATGAGCAAACGAATCTCATTGAGAAGATCAAGAATCAATTTCATCATTTATTTGTCATTTTTCCTGAAAATAGTGAATTAAGAAAGTTAATTGAGATTGGCAGAACTGATGATGCAAGGAAGCTTATTAATGATATTAAAACTGTTTCTGATTTAAATTCAGTCAAAATCGGAGTTAATTTAAGTTTATCTAAATTATTAATGAGCCACATTCATGATCTAGCTGCTGAACTGAACGTTGATTTGGTCGCCCTTAATTCGGTTGAATATTTGGATGCTAGTGATTATTTTCCCAATGAGGTTTTAAAGGCAATTGGGACTGGTAAAGTAATGGATCATCCAATGGAAAAGCAACATCAAGTCGGATCTAAGTGGCTAAAAGATCGCCATGACGTAGAGAGTCAGTACCACGAGTTGGGACTTGATCAGGCAGTTTTAAATAATCAGAAAATTGTTGATGCTGTAAACGTTGATATTCCTCAAGAGCAACCAAAACTACCAAGTTTTACCACACCGAACCAGCTAACTTCAAAAGCATACTTACGTCAGTTGTGTGAGCAGGGGCTAAAGGAAAGACAGCTTGATCAACCAGCATACCAAAAGCGACTTGATCGAGAACTAAGTGTAATCAATCACATGGGCTTTGATGATTACTTTTTGATTGTGTGGGATGTTTTAAACTTTGCACATCGGCATGGTATTATTACTGGTCCCGGACGTGGTTCATCAGCTGGTTCGCTAGTTGCTTATACCTTAAGAATTACCGATGTTGATCCAATTAAGTATAATCTATTGTTTGAACGGTTTTTAAACGAAGAACGGGCTCAAATGCCAGATATTGATTTAGATATTCCTGATGATCGGCGTGATGACATTTTACAGTATGTCCATCATAAGTATGGAAATGAGCATGTTGCCCAAATTGTAACGTTTGGAACCTTAGCCGCTAAACAAGCCATTCGTGATGTTGGCCGGGTCTTTGGAATGACTCCAACCCAGATGTCACAATGGTCGTCAGCAATTCCTAATCGATTGCATGAATCGCTAAGCAAAGCTGAGTCAGAATCACAAAAATTAAAGAATTTATTAGCAGACCAAAAAGTTAATCAATTGTTGTTTGATACGGCAGAAAAACTCGAAGGGTTACCACGTCATTTTTCAACGCACGCTGCGGGCTTGATTTTAAGTGAAGACCCGATTGTTGATCGTTCTCCACTCCAATCCGGAAATGATGGCTTATTAATGACACAGTATTCAAAATATTATGTTGAAAGCGTGGGACTATTAAAGATCGATTTTCTTGGACTACGAAACTTATCAACAATGGCTAATATTTTAAGAATCATTCATTCTGAAATTGATCCAAAATTTAAAATCAACGAAATTGATTTAAACGATCAGAAAACTCTGAAATTGTTTCAGGCTGGCAAAACTGATGGGGTCTTTCAGTTTGAGTCATCTGGGATTCAAAGTGTGTTACGTAAGCTAAAGCCTGACAATTTTGATATGGTAGCGGCCGTTAATGCTCTTTATAGACCCGGTCCAATTAAAAATATTGATATGTTTATTGCACGTAAGAATGGGACACAGAAAGTTAATTATCCTAACCAAACCATTAGGGATATTCTTGGATCAACGTTTGGCATCATTGTTTATCAGGAACAAGTGATGCAATTAGCATCAGCCATGGGTGGTTTTACGCTTGGGCAAGCTGACATTTTAAGACGTGCCATGAGTAAGAAGCACAAAAAAGAAATGGATGATATGAAGATCCAGTTTATTGATGGTGCAACTAAAAATGGATATCCTAGTGACGTTTCTGAAACAACGTTTGATTACATTGAACGGTTTGCTGACTATGGATTTAATAAATCACATGCAGTTGCTTATAGCAAGATGGCGTTTCAATTAGCTTATTTGAAGGTTCATTTTCCTGGTCCTTTTTTTGCATCTTTATTGAATTCTGTTCTGGGGAATTCGCGTAAAATTAAAAATTATGTACAAGAAGCAAAAGAGTTTGGGATTCAGGTTGAGCGTCCAGATATTAATGAAAGTATGGATGATTATACTTATCAAAATGGAAAAATCCGATTTGGATTTCGGGCAATTAAGGGCTTGCGAACTGATTTCATTAAAAACATTGATGACGAACGAAGCAAAAATGGGAACTTCCATGATTTACAGGAGTTAATCAGCCGAATTGATCCAAGATTTAGAAAAGTTGATCTCCTTAATTCATTGGCTTATTCTGGTGCGCTTGATGGGTTTGGCTATAATCGTCATGAACTGATTAATGCTATTCCAGAGTTTATTAGTTCGGCTGAATTAAGTGGGAATTCCATTGAATTAATCCAAGCACTTGCTCCCAAAATCAAAAAGATGGATGATTTCTCCGACTGGGATAAGCTTAACAAGGAAAATGAATATTTAGGCACTTATCTAACTGGGCATCCCGTCGAACATTATGCTGGTTTGCAGAAACGGATTCATGCTTTAAATACCAGCGACGTTCATGATCCAATTAAAAACGTCAAAATGATTTTATTTGTGTCCCACGTTAAAACCATTCGAACCAAAAAGGGACAATTAATGGCTTTCATCGATGGAAACGATCCGTTTGGTGATATTGACGTTACTATTTTCCCCAAACTTTATAATAAGATCAGTGGATGGTTAAAAAGTGGTATGGTTGTTGTAATTGCTGGTAATGTTGAAGTTCAAAGGGGACTTCAGTTAGTGGCCAATTCGATTGAACCAGCTGCAAACGTTGTTCATAATTCCGAAGCTAAAACCAGTGGGCCAAAGTTATATCTAAAAATTGATTCGGATCATGATGAAAGTGCCATTTATCAGGATATAATGCGGGTTATTCAAGATCATCCAGGCAATACTAGGATTTTAATTTATCGGACCGCAGATGACCGTAAACAACTCCTAGATAAAAAATATAATGTAGCGATTAATACAAGTTTGATGCAAGATTTATGGAACATTTTAGGGGATGGAAACGTTGTTACACAATGATAAATTTTGACTGTGAAAACAACGACAATCCTACGGAAAAGTGATACAATACACTTGAAATCAAATAATGCGTGGTGCACAGGTGTGTGCCGTGCAAAAAGGAGAGGCTTTACTTATGAAGAGAACAAAGATCGTAAGTACACTTGGTCCTGCAAGTACTGATGTTGATACCATCACTAAGCTTATTGAAGCAGGAGCAAACGTTTTTCGTTTTAATTTTTCACACGGAGATCATGCGGAACATTTAGATCGTATGAACAAGGTGAAAGAAGCGGAAAAGAAAACTGGTAAGGTTGTTGGAATTGTCTTAGATACTAAGGGTGCTGAAATCAGAACCACTGTACAAAAAGACGGAAAGATTGAATACCACACTGGTGATCAATTTAGAATTTCAATGGATGGTAACCTTGAAGGAACAAAAGACAAGATTGCTGTTTCTTACCCCGGTTTGTATGACGATGTTAAAGTTGGTGGACACGTTTTGTTCGATGATGGTCTTTTAGATACCAAAATCGACAAAAAAGACGATGCTAACAAAGAGTTGGTAGTTACTGCTCAAAATAACGGAGTCTTAGGTTCACGTAAGGGTGTTAATGCTCCAGGAGTTTCAATTAACTTGCCTGGTATTACTAAAAAAGATACTGATGATATCCTCTTTGGTTGTGACCATGGTATTAACTATATCTCTGCTTCATTCGTTAGAAAGCCACAAGATGTCTTAGACATCCGTGCCTTACTTGAAAGTAAGAATATGGAAGACGTTCAAATCTTCCCTAAGATTGAATCACAAGAAGGAATCGATAACTTTAATGAAATCATTAAAGTTTCTGATGGTTTGATGGTTGCTAGAGGTGACATGGGAGTTGAAATCCCACCAGAAAACGTTCCAACCGTTCAAAAGCATTTAATTAAGATTTGTAACGATTTAGGTAAGCCAGTTATTACTGCTACTCAAATGCTTGATTCAATGCAAGAAGAACCAAGACCTACTCGTGCCGAAGTATCTGATGTTGCTAATGCCGTTTATGATGGTACTGATGCTACGATGCTTTCTGGTGAAAGTGCTAACGGTGATTACCCAGTTAAATCAGTTTCAATGATGAGCAAGATCGACATTCAAGCTGACAAACATTTCTTTGAATTTGGAACTCCACGTCCAAAGTTTGGCAATGGTGACGTTACCGAATCATTAGGCGATTCAGTTGCTCGAATTGCTAAAGACATGGGAATTCATACCATCGTTGCTGCAACTGGATCAGGTTACACTGCTAGAATGATTTCTAAGTATCATCCAGATGCTGATATTCTTGCTTTAACCTTTAATGATCGTGTTCGTCGTGGATTGACGGTTAACTATGGAGTTCAACCAATCTTAGTTGACAAGCCTTCAAATCCTGATGAAATGTTCGAATTAGCTGCTAAGAAAGCAGTTGAAACCGGACTTGCTAAGGAAGGTGACATGATTTTGATCACATCCGGTGTTCCATTGGGTGATCAAGGAACTACTAACACTATCCGTGTTAAGTTGATTGGTACCAAGTTAGCTCAAGGACAAGGTGTCGGTGGTGAAACTGTTATTGGTAAGACAGTGGTTGCTAAAGATGCTCAAGAAGCTAATGATAAGGCCGTTGATGGTGGTGTTCTTGTTGTTAAAGACACAAACAAGGATTACTTACCAGCTATGAAGAAATCAAGTGCAATCGTTGTTGAAAACGGTGGTTTGACTTCATACGCTGCTGTTGTTGGTATTTCACTTAACATTCCTGTTATTGTTGGTGCTACCGATGCAGTTGAAAACATCAAAGATGGTCAATTAGTTACTGTTGATGGTCGTCGTGGAATCGTTTACGCCGGTAATCAATCAAAAGCTAAATAATAATTATTAATAATAAAGCATCCGAAAATATCGGATGCTTTTTTTATTTGGTATAATGGTCATTAAAAGCGTTGGGATGGAGAGATAATATGAATGAAGATCTTGGAACCGTAATTACAGGAAAAGTAATTGATGAAAATGATAAGGAATATTTTATCCAAAATAATGGGATTACCTATTCTTTGAACAAGGATGAACTGAAGAAACCCATCAAAATGGGTGGTAATTTCAAGGGATTTGTATACGAAAATGAAAAGCACCAAATGAAAATAACTCGTAATGTTCCCGATGTGGGTGTCGATAGTTACGCATGGGGAAAAGTAGTCGGTATTAAGTTTGGTTTAGGAATTTTTGTCAATATTGGTTTGCCAGATAAGGACGTGGCAGTCTCACTTGATGACCTCCCTGATATTAAATCGCTCTGGCCTGAAGTGGGTGATGAACTTCTAATTTCCCTTAAAAAGGATAGTAAAAATCGCATTTGGGGCGAATTGGCTGATTCACAGATATATAAAGCCATTTCTCAACCAGTGAATGATCCAAAGTTAAAGAATCGTGACGTAACGGCTTGGGTAATCAATCCCAAACTAATGGGAACTGAAGTTATTACCGATCATTATAATCTGGGCTTTATTGATAAGTCGGAAGAGGAACAACAACCGCGGTTAGGTGAAAAGGTGAATGCTAGAATTATTGGGATTCGTCCTAATAAAACCCTGTACTTATCCCTTCGCCCCCGAGCATATGAAGTAATCGGCGAGGATGCTAAGATGATTCAAACCATCTTAGAACATAAGCCAAACAATGAATTGCCCTATAACGATAAAAGTGATCCGCAAGAAATTAAAGATTATTTTGGAATTAGTAAAGCCCAGTTTAAACGAGCACTTGGGCGCTTATTAAAGGCCCGGATCATTGAAGAAACACCAACCGGAATTAAATTAGCTGAAACGAGATGAAAATAGTTGAATGACCAAGTTGAAGATTATCTTCACTATCTTTTGGTTGAACGGGGATTATCTGACAACACCATCAAAAGCTATCGGCAGGACCTAAAAGAATTCTGTACTGGTATGAAAGAAAAGCATGTTAATTCGTTTAAAGATGTTGATCAGTATGAAATCTTGAATTATATGGAAATGATGAAGCAAAAGGGCAAATCGCGTAATACTATCATTCGTTTTGTATCAACGTTACGTAAATTTTTTCAGTATCTTATGGAGTTTAAGATTATTAAACAAAATCCTATGAATAAAATTGATACACCCAAAAAGGGCAAGCATCTGCCAGATGTGCTATCTGTAGATGAAGTTGATCGTTTACTAAAAATGCCGGATACAAATAATAAGTATGGCATTCGAGATCGAACTATCTTAGAAGTGCTGTATGCCACGGGATTACGGGTTTCAGAATTGATTAATCTAAAGTTATCTGATCTTCATTTAGAGATGAATTTGATTCAAACCATTGGGAAGGGTGATAAAGAGCGAATTGTCCCAATTGGAAACGTTGCTCAAAATTGGCTTTCTAAGTATTTAAATGGTAGCCGTTTGAAGTTACTTAAACATCGAACTTCACCCTATGTCTTTTTAAATGCTCATGGTGGTCGCATTAGTCGTCAGAGTGTCTGGGAAAAGATCAAACGGTATGTAAGTTTGGCTGGGATTAAAAAGAATGTTACTCCGCATACTTTGCGTCATTCTTTTGCTACCCATATTCTCGAAAATGGAGCGGATTTAAGAACGGTTCAAGAACTGCTTGGCCACTCGGATATTTCGACAACTCAGATTTATACCCACATTTCTCATGAACGTTTAAGTCAGGTCTATGACAAGTACCATCCTAGAGCATGAGTTAGTCGGTATAATCAATTGGTTGAGGTGATTATAATGTTATTTAAGTATCGTAATGATTATGAGAAGATCGTGATGGGGATGTTGTCCCTTTCTAAAAGTAGTGATAAGACAAAACATCTCTTGGAAGAAATGAATTGGTATCGAAATGCGGATAATCGTGATATTTATCTGTGGAAAGATCAGTTTGGAAACTGGGCCGGGATCGTCGGGATTGAAGCTAATCCTAAGAATGTGGTTGTAAGAAGAATCACGCTGACTCCTGATGCAGATACTATTTTTAATGAATTTCGGATACTTGATAGTGTTGAAAATGAGTATCCAGATCAGAAGATCATGGGAACTTTTAATACCCAAGATGTTATTAGCAAATGGGAGCTGAGTCATGAGCAGCGACAATCTACAAATTCACTTAGATGATTTTGATGGGCCATTAGAACTTTTATTGCATCTTATTCATCAGTCTAAAATGGATATTTATGATATTAATATTAAAGATATTACTGAACAATATTTTGATTATTTGAATCAGATGAAACAACTAAATTTCGATGTTGCTGGTGATTTTTTTGTCATGGCAGCCAACTTAATGCGGATTAAGTCCAAGATGTTACTTGCTAAGGAGACCGACGATGATGAAGATGAGGATCCGCGAGATGATTTAGTGGGACAGTTGATTGAATACAAACGATTTAAACGGGCTTCCCAAAAATTACGAATAAAGGAAAAAGAACGCACTCAATATCATTTTCGGGATCGATCGTTTAATAAATCAGATGTAATGATTGGGGCAAACGAGTTTGAAGTTAGTTTGCTTGAACACGCTTGGGACAAAATTATGCGACGGCGACACCTGAGCTCAGCTCCACAGATTGAAGAGGTTCAGGATTGGGATTTTAGTGTAAATGAACAGAGTGAAATCATTAGACGGAAACTAGATTCTGCTGTAGATTATGAAATGCCATTTTCTAAGTTGTTAAGCGGTAATTATCCGCTTGAGGAATTGGTAACAGACTTTTTAGCACTGTTAGAGATGGTTAAGCACCAAAGCGTTCGCGTAGTTCAAACAAGTAATGATGGAGAAATCTTAATAAGGAAATGGAATTAATGAATTTAATGGCTGAAATTGAAGCACTCTTGTACGTGTCTGGAGACGCTGGAATGACAATTAAACAATTAATGAAGCTGACTAGTAAAAGTGAGAGTGAAGTCCAACGTGAAGTAGACGCATTAAAAAAACGATATGCAAGCACTCAATTTGGACTTTGTATACTGCAAAATGGTGATATCATCCATATGTCAACTAAGCGAGAGTATGCTGATGTTGTACAAAAATTTGTGAAAGCGGATGATGATCTGTTGACTCAATCGGCTTTGGAAACACTTACAATTATTGCTTACAAACAACCAGTCACTCGAATTGAAGTTGACAATGTTAGAGGAGTTAATAGCTCAATTTCAATCCGAAATTTACTTACGCAGAACTTAATTAAGGTTAATGGTGAAAAAAACGAACCTGGTAAACCCAAACTCTATGGCACTACAGATTTATTTTTAAGTGCATTTAACCTTGAAAAAATTGATGATCTACCAGAACTTGATGAAGGGAAAGATCCCAAAGATTACGTTCAAATATTTGATGATGAGATGAAACCATTGGAGGATCAATAAAATGAGTGAAAGATTACAAAAGGTAATGGCGCATGATGGGGTGGCTTCTAGAAGGAAATCAGAGGAGCTAATTAGCACTGGTCATGTCAAAGTGAATGGTAAGGTTGTTAATCAGCTAGGAGTTAAGGTGGATCCTACTGATCGAATTGAGGTTGATGGCACACCATTAAAGAAAGAACGCTTAGTGTATTTTGCGTTGTATAAACCGCGCGGGGTGATTTCATCAGTAAATGATGAGAAAGATCGCAAAACTGTCTTAAGTTTTTTTAAGAAAGTTCCAGAACGAATTTATCCCGTTGGAAGACTGGATTATGACACTAGTGGACTTCTCATTTTAACTAACGATGGGACACTTGATTTTCAATTGACCCATCCCAAATATGAGATCAAGAAGACCTACTTGGTTAAGGTAATTGGAAAACTTAATCACGAAGAGTTGAAAAAGATTCGTGAAGGTGTTTTAATTAATGGAAAGTATAAGAGTGCACCCGCAGAAGTAGAGGTGATTGCGAAGGCTGGTAATTCAAAAAATAATTCGATGCTGCGTCTAACAATTCATGAGGGTAAAAATCATGAAGTTAAAGAGATGCTAAAGGCAGTCGGTCATCCCGTTGAAAAATTAAAACGGGCGGAGTTTGCTGGAATTGGTTTAGAAAATTTACAACCTGGTGAATTTCGACAGCTTCGAAAACGAGAAGTACGAGATTTGTATGATTTAACTAAATAATTTATAAAACGTCTTCAAGGTCGGGTGAAATTCCCAATCGGTGGTTACAGCCCACTACCCAATGAAAATTGGTTGAGATGGTGAAATCCCATTGCCGACAGTAAAGTCTGGTATAAAGAAGATCAGTTTTTTATGGCGCAATTTACCCTAATTGACTTGGAGAACGTTTAATTGGAGGAAATTGTGATGATAGCTAAAGATGATCGAATTAAAAGAATTACTATAACTGCAGTGATTGGGGCGATCTCATTTTTATTGATGTTGATCTCATTTCCAATCATTCCTTACATGACTTACTTAAAATTGGATTTTTCGGATATTCCACTTTTAATTTGCCTGTTATTGTTAGGTCCTGCTGCTGCTATTGAGGCCACGGTGCTAAAGCTGTTCATCTATTGGATGGTAATGGGCTTTTCACCAATTGAATTAGTTGGCTTATCTAGTTCGTTTCTAGCATCCCTAACGATGATTTTGGTGTTTTACTTTTTGAGAAGGTACTTATTTAGAAGTCATATTATTGATTTTCTAATTGTGTTGGTAGAAACAGTTGCTTTAACAATTGTAGAAAGCCTTGCTAACCTGTTTATCACCACGCCCTTATACGTAAAATTAACGAATTTAAAATTAGATTTTCCATTAGCAAAGACCATTCTATTTGGAGTAGTACCCTTTAATTTGATTAAAGGAATTATTATTGGATTGATTTTTGTAATTATAGCAAAGCAAATGCAGAAATGGATTAAAAAGCGATCTTCATGGAAATGATTAATAGTACAAATGGGGCCCTTTGTCTTTTGGTTTTTAGCTCACACCAAAAGCGAAGGGTTCGATTAATTGAGAATCTGTTGACTGGTAAAAAGACTGTGGCAACGCTCTATTGGGCAATGAGATACCAACTTCTCGATCTTTTAGGAGTTGGTCGTTATTTCAATATTAATCAATTAGAGGTTAATCCCTTAGTTCAAAATGGTTTAATTATGAGAACTGATAATGATCAGGTTCAATTAACTGCCGCAGGTAAACAAGCAAAAGAAGAATTAATACAGGAAATTAATGGTTCTGACCTTTCTTTTGCATTACATACTTTTCAAAAGATTGATTTGACTAACTTTAAGCAGCGTTTTCAACTTTTAGTGCAAGTTCTTTCAGAACGGGTTCATCACGTTAGGCAATATTATCCAATTAACGTTGATGGAACCAATAAAGCTTTTATCAAAAAATATTATCGACAAATTGATCGTGATCAAGCAGGTGCACTTTTAAAAGATGAGTTAAACCAGTTTTTATCTTCACTTGAATTTGATCGTGCTAGTCTATTTGCTCAGGAACTAGTGGGATTTAATACCAATGGGTTAACGATGCAACAAATTGCAGCTAATTTAAATCAATCTTTATTTAAAACTGCTCTTAATGATTTAATTAACTATGCTAAGTTGGTCAGTTTTATGAGCCAACGTGACCATTCCATCGTTGCTCCATTACTGAACGGGCTATCCAAGCATTCCGTTTCTACTAGCGCTGAGGAGACTTTTACTGAATACCAACAATTACGTGATTTAAAGCAAGTTGAAAAGCGAAGAAAACTTCGTGAGTCAACTGTTTTAGAGCATTTGTTGGAGGTCGCGATTTATACGCCACTAGTTGGTTTTCCGTATCGTGATTTTGTGTCCTATGACTTAGAAAATAAGATAATCAGGCACCTAAGCGGAATTTCAGTCGATGACTGGGACTATCAGCAACTATCAGATTTTCTTTCTAATCATTTGAGCTTTTTTCAATTTAGATTACTTGAGATTAAACGGACGAAACAGGATGTTAAATAATGAATGGTATGAACTTGGCAACTAAAATCCTAAATAATCGGTTTGGCTTTGATGAGTTTAAATCAGGTCAAAGTGAAACCATTCGAGCCCTTTTAAGTGGATCAGATGTTCTTTCAATCATGCCAACGGGATCTGGTAAATCGCTCATTTACCAGTTGTACGGATATTTGGTTAATCAGCCAGTTGTGATTGTGTCACCGTTAATTTCATTAATGGGTGATCAAGTTGATCGAATGAATTTTATGGGAGAAAAGCGAGTTTGCGCTTTAAATTCTATGAATGACTGGAAACAGCGAAGAGGCTTGTTGCAACATCTTGATCAGTTTCGGTATATATTCGTTTCACCAGAATTATTGTCCAGTCCAGATGTACTTAGGCGCATGAAAAAATTAAATATTGGGTTGTTTGTGATTGATGAAGCGCATTGTATTTCTAAGTGGGGACTTGATTTTCGTCCCGAGTATTTGGATCTTGGCCATGAAATTAGAGCGTTGGGTCATCCACAGACACTGATGCTCACGGCTACTGCTTCCCGTAAAGTTCAAAATGACATTATTAGTCATCTTCAGCTTACTAATGTAAAAAAAATCATTGAAAATATTGATCGGCCCAATATTTTTCTTGCGGCTCATCAAAGTTCAAATGATGAAGATAAACAAGAAGAGTTGTTTCGCTTGATTAATAAGCTGAAGTATCCTGGTATTATTTATTTTTCTAGTCGTGATAAAGCAGATGAAATTGCTGAAAAGATTAGAGCAGATGGTAACGTGAAAGTGGCGTCCTATCATGCAGGCTTAAGTAATGATGATCGTTATCGGATTCAACACCAATTTATGGATAATGAACTTCAAATTATTTGTGCAACTAGTGCGTTTGGAATGGGAATTGATAA
This sequence comes from Fructilactobacillus fructivorans, assembly GCF_000814735.1. Classification (NCBI taxonomy): domain Bacteria; kingdom Bacillati; phylum Bacillota; class Bacilli; order Lactobacillales; family Lactobacillaceae; genus Fructilactobacillus; species Fructilactobacillus fructivorans. Next base: position 35,839 of record NZ_JOJZ01000007.1, on the reverse strand, counting down.
GAATGACATTCGGTTTGTGATTCACTACCACATGCCAACCGACATGGAAAGTTACGTTCAAGAGATTGGTAGAGCAGGGAGAGACGGGAAAGAGAGCATTGCAATTATGCTCTATTCAACTGGTGATGAACAAATTGCTCAAAGTTTGATCGCTAGTTCAATTCCTAGTGACCAACAGATTAACTCGTTTTTTGATGATCCTAAGGTTAAAATGAGTGAACAACCTAAAAGACTTCTTCAGTTTTACATGAATCATGACTATAGCTGTGAGGAGACTAAAAAAGTATTTGCAATGGTTGCGATGAATAAAGATCAAAGTTTAAGACAAGTTATTAGTTATATTAATAATGTTGGTTGCCGAAGAAAGTATTTACTTTCATTATTTGACGTAAGTTTTAATGATCATGATGATACTTGCTGTGATTTTGGCAACGAAAAATTCGATTTAGGTTCACTACATTTATTAAGAGGTCGTAATAAGAATACTTCTAAAATAAAAAATGATTGGCATAATATCTTAGCCAGACTTTTTTAATAATAATTTGGCTCAAAAAATGATATAATCACCATAGAAGTTTTGGAGGGATATATTTATGAAGGACGATAAACACGAAGATAATAAAAAGAAAGATCCGTGGGATGACTCATTTTCAGATGACACGGATCCAGATGGAAATCTTTCAAGAACGGAGTATCGAAAACATCATCGTAGTAATTCGTTAGTTGTGATTATGCTTGTTTCAATTATTGTAATTATTGCCCTTGTTGCATTAGTTTTCGGTCTTTCTAAAGAGCGTGCGGTTGGTACAGGTTCCACCAGTCAAAAGGCTCAATCAAGTAAGGTTAGTCATTCAAAAGCTAAGAGCAGTAAGCCTGATCGAAAGGCTAAGAAGTCATCTAGTTCAAGTAATTCTCAAGACGATGCTACCACTAATAGTGATACTACTGATGATGATGCTGGTTCATCTTCTGCTACACCGACCACTCAGGGTAATACCAGTACTAATGAAAGCACAACTCCAAGTAATGCAAATAGTGATAACTCAACCTCTGATAGCAAACAACCGACTCAAAAGTCTTCTCAGATAACGGATAATAATGATAATTCTGGAAGTAATGATTATGTTAAGGTGCAAAAGGGTCAAGGAGTTTATCGGGTGGCTACCAACGCAGGAATCAGCATGCAACAACTGTTAAAATTAAATGGTCTTAGTTCGTCCAGCCAAATTCATCCCGGACAAAGTCTTCGAGTTAAATAATTATAAATAAATAATAAGGATTGATTATTTTTGGGAAAGAATGGATTACAAGTAGCAATTGATGGGCCTGCTTCGGCCGGAAAAAGTACGGTAGCTAAGTTAGTTGCCAAAAAATTTCATTACATATATTGTGATACCGGTGCAATGTATCGATCAATCACTTTAAAAGCGATCAGATTAGGATTAGATCTAAATGATGAGGAAGCCATTCTCAACCTTTTAAAAAAGACGAGGATTGTTTTTGAACCTGGTGATCCAGTTCAGAAGGTTTTTGTTGATGGCAAAGAAGTTACAAATGATATTCGTAGTACTGAAGTAACTAATAATGTTTCGGCTGTTTCGGCGCTTGGATCAATTCGTTCAGAATTGGTCAAAAGACAACAGTTTCTGGCTAGAGATGGTGGAATTGTGATGGATGGAAGAGACATCGGAACCACGGTTTTACCTCAAGCTGATGTTAAAGTCTTTTTGATTGCGAGTGTTTCAGAACGTGCAGAACGTAGGTACAAAGAAGATCAAACCAAGGGAATTTCAGTTAGTCTAGATCAACTTAAGCAAGATATTGAAGATCGAGACTATAAGGATTCCCATCGAAAGATTTCACCATTAAAAAAAGCATCTGATGCTTCTGAGATTGATACAACTTCAATGTCGATTGATGACGTGGTGAAGGCAATCTCAAGATTAATCGAAAATAAAATTCAACAACTTTCAAATAATAAAGCCGATTAACTGGTATTTTATTTCCAACTAAGATAAAATAGCAGTTAGAGTTGTTGCAAGGAGGAAATGTTTGATGAGTGAAAACGATACTAATGCAAACAAGGATTTATTAGCCGCTCTCGATAATATTAAGCAGGTGAACGTTGGAGACGTTGTTAATGGTGAGGTTTTAGCTATTGATGATGACCAACAATTAGTCGTGGGAATCGAAGGCGCTGGTGTTGAAGGAGTTATTCCTAGAAAGGAAATCTCTGCACAAAGGGAAGATAACCCAACCTCAAACTACAAAGTTGGAGACAAAGTTAAGGTTGTTGTTGTATCTCGAATTGGTGATGACAAAGAAGGTGGAAGCTATCTTCTTTCAATCAGAAGACTTGAGGCTCTCAAGGTTTGGGATGAAATCAAGGAAAAAGCCGATAAGGGTGAAACAATCAACGTTACTGTTACCCGAGCAGTAAAGGGTGGACTAGTAGTAAATGCTGATGGAGTTCGTGGATTTATCCCAGCTTCAATGATTACCGATCACTTTGTTGATGATTTGAATCAATTCAAAGGTCAAGAACTTGAAGTTAAAATTATCGAAGTTGTTCCTGAAGAAAACCGTTTGATTTTGTCACATAGAGCAATTGCTGAAGCAGAACGTAAAGAGGCTCGTGATAGAATTATGAGCACACTAAAGCCTGGCGACATTGTCGAAGGTAAGGTGGCTCGTTTAACTAACTTCGGTGCTTTCGTTGATCTTGGCGGAATTGATGGACTTGTTCATGTTTCAGAGATTTCATATGAACACGTTAATAAGCCTAGTGATGTTTTGAAAGTTGGAGAAGAAGTTAAGGTTAAAGTTCTTTCAGTTGACCCTGACCGTAATCGTATTTCATTATCAATTAAACAAACCCAACCAGGTCCTTGGAGTGATATTGAAGAAAAAGCTCCTAAGGGAAGTGTTCTTGATGGAAAAGTTAAGCGCTTAGTTGATTTTGGTGCTTTCGTTGAAGTTTTCCCTGGTGTTGAAGGATTAGTTCACATCTCACAAATTTCACATAAGCATATTGACAAGCCAAGTGATGTTTTAAAGTCTGGTGAAGATGTTAAGGTGAAAGTTCTTGATGTACAACCAGAAGAACATCGATTAGCATTGTCAATGAAAGCTCTTGAAAAAGATCCAAGAGATGATCAAAAAGCTCCAAAGAAAAATGTGAGTGATAATTCAACCAATAACGCTCCTGAAGAAGAAAATGGTTTTACTTTAGGTGACATTGTGGGAAATGAATTAAACGATGATGACAATGAGTAATTAGAAAATTATCCTTCATGTTTATGAAGGATTTTTTTTATTCTTAAAAACGAGAGGTGATATAAAATGGCAAGACCAACTGTAGCAATTGTTGGACAACCTAATGTCGGTAAATCAACGATTTTTAATCGAATTGCTGGTGAGCGGATTTCGATTGTGGAAGATACGCCAGGTGTAACTAGAGATCGAATCTATGCTCATGGAAGCTGGCTTGGACATAATTTTAACCTAATTGACACTGGTGGAATTGAAGTATCGGATGAGCCCTTCATTAAACAAATTACTGATCAAGCTGAAATTGCAATTGATGAAGCTGACGTTATTGTGTTTATGGTGAATGGAAAACAAGGAATGACCGATGCTGATGAACGAGTGGCTCAATTGCTTTATCGTGCTAATACTCCAGTTGTGTTGGCGGTTAACAAGATTGATAATCCTGAAAGTCGGGCTGATATTTATGACTTCTATGCATTAGGATTTGGCGATCCATATCCAATTTCTGGTTCTCATGGGCTTGGAATTGGGGATCTTCTGGATGCGATTATTAAAAACTTTCCGGAAAACGCTGAAAATACTGATGATGATAGCATTAAATTTAGTGTGATTGGACGGCCTAACGTTGGAAAATCATCACTAGTAAATGCTATTTTAGGTGAAAATCGTGTAATTGTATCGGATGTGGCTGGTACAACGAGAGATGCCATTGATACTAAGTTTGAAAACGATGGCCAGGAATATACCATTGTTGATACCGCGGGAATTCGAAAACGTGGTAAAGTTTACGAGAAAACTGAGAAATATAGTGTTATGCGGGCAATGAGAGCCATTGATGAAAGTGATGTAACGCTGATGGTGCTTAATGCTGAAGAAGGCATTAGAGAGCAAGACAAGCGGGTTGCTGGCTATGCACACGAAGCTGGCAAAGGTGTCATTATTGTTGTTAACAAATGGGATGCTTTGAAAAAGAACAATCATTCGCAACAAGAATTCGAGGCGGACATTCGTGAACAGTTCCAATATCTAGCGTATGCTCCCATCATTTTTGTTTCAGCGACAACTAAACAGCATGTTAGCCAATTACCTTCCTTGATTAAACGTGTTAACGAAAATCATCAGCGTCGGATCCAATCATCTACGTTGAATGATGTTATTATGGATGCAATCGCAATTACTCCTACACCAACTAGAAATGGGAAACGACTTCGGATTTATTATGTTACCCAAGTTGCTGTGGGGCCACCTACGATTGTTCTGTTTGTCAATGATCCTGAACTGCTTCATTTTTCGTACAAACGTTATTTAGAAAATCAAATTAGAAAGAACTTCGACTTTGTCGGCACGCCAATTCACTTGATTGCGAGAAGGCGGAAATAACAACTAATGGTAATAATATTCTAATCATAATTATATTAAAAAAGTTTTAATAAATGTTGATTATAATCCCATTATTTGTTGCAATGGCACTATTCTTATGCTAAATTAAGACTAGAAATGATGTAGAAGTACATCGTTTCCACTGGCTTAATCTTTAACTTATTGGGTGTTTTTTACATAAAAAAACATCTACTCGGGAGGTGAATACACATGGCCAACAAAGCAGAATTAGTTAATGATGTCGCAAAGGCAACTGGTTTAACTAAAAAAGATGCCACCGCAGCTTTGGATGCAGTCTTTGACTCAATCCAAGACAAGTTGACTCACGGTGAGAAGGTACAATTGATCGGTTTTGGTAATTTCGAAGTACGTAATCGTGCCGCTCGTAAAGGACGTAACCCTCAAACAGGTGCAGAAATTCAAATCCCTGCAAGTAAAGTACCTGCCTTTAAACCTGGTAAGGCTTTAAAGGAAGCTGTTAAATAATTTTTATTTAACGCTTGACCAGTGCGCTTATGCGTACTGGTTTTTTTATTAGTAGGAGGACATGTGTAATGACTTATTCAGAGAAAGCCCTAGAAGCCCTAAAAAAGGGTGATGTGAACCAATTTAATGATGATATTAAAAATGCTAAGGAAAATGATAGTGATGATATGCTATATTCTTTGGCAGAAGAACTTTATTCACTTGGATTTTTAAACGACTCACTTGATATCTATAAGGGTTTGCTAAAAAAATATCCAGATGAAGATGAATTACGGACTAGTATTGCCGATATTTTAATTTCTGAGGGCAAGATCGACAAAGCCCTCAACTACTTGAGTGAAATTAAACCAGATTCACCTAATTATGTGAATGCATTAATGGTTGAAGCTGATCTTTATCAAACTCAAGAGATGTACAGTGTGAGTGAGCATAAACTATTAGAGGCTGAAAAAATTGATCCTGATGAGAATGTGATTAAATTTGCGTTAGCAGAATTATATTTCTCAACGGGACAGTTTGATAAGGCGATTCCCATCTATTTAGGGTTGATTAAACAAGGTGAATTAAATATTTCGTCTGTGAACCTTGTTGAGCGATTAGGGGTAGCGTATGCTAACGCTGGTCATTTTGAACAGGCCATTGGGTATCTTGAACAGATTAAACCAATTGACATGACTCCTGATGTTAAGTTTGAAACTGGATTTACGTATCTTCAACTGAAAGATTATGCTAAGGCAATTGAAATGCTTAAACAGTTGAGAGAGGATGATCCTCAGTATGCTTCCCTATATCCTTACTTAGGTGAGGCCTACATTGAAATGAATGAACCAGAGAATGCCCTCAAAGTCTATCAAGAGGGGATGAGTGTTGATCAGTATAACGTTAATATGTACATTCGGGCTGCTGATGTGGCTGCTAAATTATCTGAAGAAGATTTAGCGTTAAAGTACCTCAAAGAGGGACATAAAGTTGACCCTGATAACATGGAACTCATTATTAAATTATCCAACTTGTACGTAAAACAAGGTGAATACCAAAAGAACGTTGACTTTTTGGCCCAGTACGTAAAAAATGAGGAGACTGATCCGCAAATCTACTGGAATTTAGCTGTTTCTTACGCACACCTTGAAAAATATGATGAAGCTCAAAAGTACTATCAACGGGCATTGCCATACTTTGATGACAATCCAGATTTCTTACATGAAGCCATCCTGTTATTTAGAGAAAACGGACAAATTAAAGAAACCATTAAGTTGTTGAAACGTTATGTGAAGTTAGTTCCAACTGATGATGAAATGGCTTATATGCTTGAAGACCTAGAAGATTATGAATAAAAAATAGGGAATAAAATATCACTAAAGATATTTTATTCCCTATTTTTGTGCTAATTTTTGATAATATAACAGCGAAGCAGGATCCATTCGAAGGTTCCGACTAAGCGTTTTATCGTTATCCTTTTGATGTTGACTTAAGTAGTTAATGACAAATGATTGATAAAGATACTTGGGACTTAGGTTCATTTGTAAATATTCACTATCTGGTTTCAAATATTTGTGAAGCCCTGCTGAAGTGATGTGACAGTCCTTTGCGATTCGTTGTTTTAAAAAAAGATCTTTAGTATGATGACGAATCTGAAGTGGAGTAATAAACGTCATGAATTGTGATAGGAAAGTGCGTTCTTCTGATGAAAATTTAATGTGATCAAGTTCCTGATAAAACCCCGGAAGTAAGAATTCAGACGACTGATATCCCTTACTGATGAGTAGTAGAGTCATTCTAGTGTAATAGTGGAGCTCGTTATCTTCTAGAATAACGGGTAAAGAGTAAAGCCATTTTGTGATGTAAGAAGTATGCTCGTTTTTATCTTTGCTTTTAATGTTAATGGTCGGAAGGTGCGTATTAAGGTTGTCATTAAATAAAAATTTAAAATAAACGTTAATTTGGGACAAGATCTTATTATAAGTGTTATTTCCATTGTTTCTTTTGGAAACAATCATATCCAGATACTGCTCGATGTCACGATCAAAGATTTGACTGACACGATGATCCTGCTGGTATCCAACGTTAAAATTGGATAAATAATTAAAAAGATCTGATAAGGTTTTCGAATACTCTCTGATGGTAATGCCTGAGAGTTCTTTTTTTCTTAAATAACGTTCAAAATGATCTTGATATGGATAATTATTTGTCATAATTAGTCTCCTGTAATAAGTTACTTTAACTTAACTATAACACAACAACAAATGTAAGGTCTAACTTTTGTATGATAATTTTGGTAGAATGAGATTAATGAAAGTGGGTGGACCATGAAGATAGAAAATTTACCCAATGAGTTTACTGATGCAAGAAAAGTTTTACAAGTAATTGAAGATGCTGGTTATCAAGCATATTTTGTTGGCGGATCCGTTCGTGATACAATTTTGCATACACGAATTAACGATGTGGACATTGCTAGTAGTGCTTATCCAGAAGAAATTAAGTCGATTTTTAAGAAGACCATTGACACTGGCATTGAGCATGGGACTGTGACCGTCATGTATGATGGTAAATCGTATGAGATTACCACCTTTCGTACTGAATCGGGGTATCAAGATTATCGGCGACCAGACCAAGTTACTTTTGTTAGATCACTTAAAGATGATCTTAAGCGCCGTGACTTTACCATCAATGCACTTGCCATGAAAGAAAATGGGGAAGTAATTGATTTATTTGGTGGGATAGACGACTTAAAAAAGCATATCATTCGCGCCGTAGGCGATCCTGAGCAGCGTTTTAATGAGGATGCATTACGGATGATGCGAGCGGTTAGGTTTGCCAGTAAATTGGACTTTACCATTGAAGCAGAAACCTTTACAGCGATTACCAAGCATAGTTATTTGCTAAAAAAAATTGCGGTAGAGCGGATTAACGTTGAATTTGTCAAAATGATGTTAGGGAAAGCCCCAAGTAGAGGACTAAACCAGATGATTGAAACGAAACTAATTCAGTATGTGCCGATCTTTAATAACTATGTTTCAAACATAGCTGACTTAGCTACTTTATCAATTTCAGATTATTTAAACAATGAAACGCAGGTATGGTCTTTGTTAGCGGTTCAATGTGGTTTAAACGACGATCAAATTAATCATATGATGAAAGCATGGAAATGTTCTAATAAACTAACTGAAAACGTTCGCTTAGTCGTATTAGCGTGTCGTAAAATTATGACAGATAATTTAGATGCTATGACAATGTACTTGGTTGGTAAAGAAGACTTGGATAATGCTTGTCAAATTGCTTTGGCATTTGGCCATTTGGTTGATGATGATCGGATTGAAAACGAGTATGAACATCTTCCCATTAAAAGTAAAAATGAATTAAAGATTAACGGTAAGATCTTAATAAACCATGGATTTAAACCTGGTCCACAGCTGGGAAGAGTCTTAAAACATCTAGAACAAGCAGTTGTTAGCGAACAAGTTAATAATGATTATGATTCACTACTTGCTGCGTCGAAGAAAATAATTAACAGGCAATAATTGGAGCAGATATTGTGCAAACATTAAAAGCAGAAAATCTAACAAAAACGTATGGAGAAAAAAGCCTTTTTAAAGATTTGGATTTTATTATTAATGAACATGATCGAATTGGATTAATTGGTACCAACGGAAGTGGAAAGTCATCCCTTTTAAATACCATTTCTGGTATTGATCATGATGTTAATGGAACCATCACAACTTCCAAATCATATACGATTGGGTACTTGAAGCAGGTTCCAGATTTAGACGGCAAATTAACCGTAATGGATGCGGTGTTTGCTGGTGACCAAAAGATATTTAAGATTATTAGAACATATGAAAAGGCGTTAAAGGATTATTCACAAAATCCCGAGAATGCCGATTTTGAAAAACGTTTTGAGAATGCCGAAGCTAAAATGAACGAGGAAGATGCTTGGACGGCTGAGGTAGACGTAAAAAATATTCTTAATCAACTAAAAATTACTGATTTAGATCAAAAGGTTGGTAGTATGTCTGGTGGTCAGCAAAAGCGGGTTGGATTGGCTCAGGTTTTAATTCAATCGCCTGATCTTTTACTGCTAGATGAGCCAACTAATCATTTAGACTTTGATTCAATTGATTGGTTGGAACAATTTTTAAGTAAATATAAGGGAGCGCTAGTTTTCGTTACCCACGATCGTTACTTTTTGGATCAGATTGCAAATCAAATTTGGGAGTTATCCTTTGGAAAACTCTATAAGTATCCTGGTAACTATCAGGATTATGTTCAACGAAAAGCAGAATTAGATGAAGAGCAGGCGGAAGCTTCTCATAAGCAGCAGCGTTTGTATAAACAAGAACTTAAATGGATGAAGAAGGGTGCTAAAGCTCGGTCCACTAAACAACAAGCCCGAATTAATCGGTTTAACGATTTAAAGGAAGACGTTAGTCAGGGGAATCCAACTGATGAAGACGTTGATATTACCATGGGACAAAAACGGCTTGGCAAGAAAGTGATTGACATCCAACATGCTGATTTGACCATTGCTAAAAAGCCCATCTTAAAGGACTTTAGTATGTTAATTCAAAATGGACAACGAATCGGAATTAGTGGTGAAAACGGAGCTGGGAAATCCAGCTTTTTGAATGCAATTGCTGGAAAGATCCCCCTGCAGTCTGGAACCATTGATATTGGGGAAACCGTGAAAATGGCCTACTATACTCAGCAGATGGAACCAATCCCAGAGGATAAGCGTGTGATCAGTTACTTAACTGATGTTGGTCAAAATGTAATTGATGAAGATGGCAATAAGGTAAGTGTAACTAATCTACTAGAACAATTTCTCTTTCCTAAGTTTATGCATGGAACTTTAATTAGAAAGCTTTCTGGAGGAGAGAAGCGACGACTTTATCTGCTGAAATTATTAATGGAGCAACCCAATGTGTTGTTGTTAGATGAACCTACTAATAACTTGGACATTGGAACTTTAACCGTGTTAGAAGACTACATTCAGCATTTTAGTGGTACAACCATTACTGTTTCACATGACCGTTATTTCTTGGACAAAGTGGCGGATCGCCTGTTAATTTTTGATGGGGATGGCAAGATTGAGCGTTACACCGGACAATTTACTGATTATCTGCAAAAATTAAAGGATAGAAAAAAACAAGTGCGCCATGAGAGTCATGTTAATCATGATCGAAAGACTAATCAGGCCAAACCCACTTCTACTGATTCTAAGGGATCAGCTAGTTCAAAGGCCAAGACAAAATTAACGTATGCTGAGAGGATTGAGTGGAATAAAATTGATGATAAGATTGATTCACTTGATCAACAAACCAAGCATGTTAAAAAACTCATGCAGGAAAATAGTGCTAATTATGATAAATTAGCTGAATTACAGCGTCAACTGGATGAATTAAACCAAAAATCAGATCAGTTAATGAATCGTTGGGAATATTTAAGTCAGTACGTTAATGATTAATGATTTTAATAAAGGAGAAGATAACCGATGTTAGAAGATGCATATTTAAATCTGGAACGTTACGTTTTAGAGCATGGGCACAAGAAATCTGATCGGACTGGGACTGGAACAATTAGTACCTTTGGGTACCAGATGCGGTTTAATTTGCAAGAAGGATTCCCTCTTTTAACCACTAAAGCAGTTCCATTTCGATTGATTAAGTCAGAATTACTCTGGTTTTTAAAGGGTGATACTAACATTCGTTACCTACTTCAACATAATAATCACATATGGGATGAATGGGCCTTTGAAAAATGGGTAAGTTCTGATGAATATCAAGGCCCTGACATGACCAATTTCGGCCTACGTTCAGAAAGTGATCCAGTGTTTAATCAGGAATATCAAAAGCAAAAGAAGATCTTTTGTGATCGGGTTTTAAATGATGATGACTTTGCTAAAAAATATGGGGATCTTGGCCTCGTTTATGGAAGTCAGTGGCGTAAGTGGAAGACCAGTCATGGGGATACCATTGACCAAATTAAAAATGTGATTGAAACCATTAAGAATAATCCAGATTCAAGACGAATGATTGTAAGTGCCTGGAATCCAGAAGACATTGGAAGTATGGCACTCCCTCCGTGTCATGTAATGTTTCAATTTTACGTTAACGACGGAAAACTGAGTTGCCAGTTGTATCAGCGGAGTGGCGACATTTTCCTTGGAGTTCCGTTTAACATCGCTAGTTATGCTCTTTTGACTAACTTAATTGCAAAAGAGGTAGGTCTTGAGCCCGGTGATTTTGTTCATACTCTAGGAGATGCTCACATTTACAGTAATCATATTGAACAGGTAAAGGAACAATTGAGTCGTAAGCCACATCAGGCACCCAGTCTTTGGCTGAATCCCCAAAAGGAGAGTATTTTTGATTATGGCATGGATGATATCAAAGTTATTGATTATCATCATGACAAACCAATTAAAGCGCCTGTAGCAGTTTAGGAGGTTACTATGTTAGCTTATATTTGGGCGGAAGCTTCGAATCATGTGATCGGACAAAATGGTAAATTACCATGGCATTTACCTGATGATATGCAGTTTTTTAAAGATCAAACCATTAACCATCAGATTTTGGCCGGGAAAAGAACCTACGATAGTTTTGGTCGTCCTCTTCCGAAACGAAAGAATCTAGTTTTAACTCATTTTCCCCAATCTGATTTTCCAGCCGGCGTAAAAGTTTTTAAAACCATTGATGAGTTTTTACAGTACGCGAAGGGTTATCCAAATGAGGTCATTTTTGTTGTTGGTGGGACTTCTGTCTTTAAGGAACTTCTGCCATACGTGGATTACCTATACCGTACGAGTATTAATCATGAGTTTAATGGGGATGTGCGAATGATTGATATTGATTATTCACAGTTTGAATTAGAACAACAAGTTCCAGGAAAGGTGGATAAGAACAATGTTTATCCGCATACTTTTGATGTATTTAAAAGAAAAAAATAATAAGAGGTAAAAATTTGAGAAAAAGTTTCTATGAGTTTTTAATGACACAGAGGCATCCCGGAAGTTCGGATCCAATCGCTGAATTTGCGAATAATGCTTTTTTTGATCAGTCTTTCCCAAAACAAGAAGATGACTTTGAGAAGCTTTCCAAATATTTGGAAGAAAATGCTGGATACTTGCCTTCAATGACCATTTTTGACGATGCTTGGAAAGACTATTTGGCTTATCTTGATTAACAGAGAGGAGAAATAATGGGAAGTAACATACAATGGTTTCCTGGTCATATGGCCAAGGCAATTCGGCAGTTTGAAGAAAATGTTCATGTAGTTGATATTATCTTTGAATTAGTTGATGCACGAATTCCGTACTCTTCAGTTAATCCAGAAATCAAGCGGGTTGCTGGCAATAAACCGCGTCTATTTATTTTAACTAAGTCGGATTTAGCTGATCCTAAGATGACGCAGAAATGGTTGGATTATTTTAACCAGACTGGATTATCAGCAATTTCGATTGACTCAAAAGCACATGGGGTAAGAAAGAAAATTGAAGCAGCTGCACGTCAGGTTTTAAAACCACAGTTGGAAAAGTCACAAGCAAAGGGAATTAAGAAAGATATTCTTAAAGCGGTTTGTGTTGGTGTGCCCAATGTTGGAAAATCGACGTTATTGAATCAACTAGTAAGTAAACGGTCAGCAGCTGTTGGTAATCGACCAGGTGTTACTAAGGGTCAGCAATGGTTAACTTCTAGTCCAACGATGGAGTTACTAGATACACCAGGGATCTTATGGCCAAAGTTTCAAAATCAGGAAATCGCCGATAAATTAGCTCTGACCGGTGCCATTAAAGAAAGCATTTATCATCCTGATGATATTGCGTTATTTGCACTACATTTTTTCCGAACCAATCATGAAGACGAAATTTTAAAGCGATATCATTTAAATGCCAATGACTTGAATTTAAGTGATGTTGATTTATTACTCAAGATTACGGAAAAGATCGGGATGAAAGACGACTATGATCGAGCCAGTATTCGGATTATTAATGACGTACAAAAGGGAAAATTAGGACGATTTACCTTAGATTCACTTGAACTAGTAAATGGGAATGAGCATAGTAATGACAATTAGGGAAATTGCTGAGCGGTTTGCTAACGTTACTGACGTTAGTGATCCGCTTTTTGTCCAATTTGATGGCGATCATCGAATTGGCGTTCAAAAGATTATTAAGAAAACGCTGAAGCGACTAAAAGAAGAAAATGAGCGCCAACATGAATTCTTTAATCGGTTTAAATATGAAAAAGAACTATGGCACAAGGGAATTAAGTATGTTGCTGGAGTTGATGAAGTTGGAAGAGGGCCGTTAGCTGGACCAGTGGTAGCTGGTGCTGCAATTTTACCGTCTGACTTTGATTTAGTAGATGTAAATGACTCTAAACAATTGAGTGATGAAAAGCGGCGGGAACTGGTCCCACTGATCCAAAAAGAAGCCATCGCATATAGTTGTATTCCCATTTCAAGTCAGATAATTGACGAGATCAATATTTATGAGGCTACTAGGGTGGCAATGAAAAGGGCCGTTTATAAATTAGATCCACAACCAAGTCATATTATTGTTGATGCGATGACGATTACTAATGATATCCCGCAAACGCGGTTAATTAAGGGTGACGCTAAATCTGTTAGTGTAGCCGCTGCTAGTATTTTGGCAAAGGTTTTTCGGGATGATCTAATGGATGAGTATGCGGTTCAATATCCACGATATGGCTTTGAGCACAATGCTGGTTATGGAACCAAACAACATTTGTTAGCTTTGGCTAAGTATGGCCCGACTCCGATTCATAGAAAAACATTTTCACCAGTTTTAAAAACGATTCATCATTAATTGCGTATTTATTCATAGAATAGAAAGGAAGAGAAAAATGGATAAACGCAATTTATTGCTTAGAATCAAACTGTGTCCTGGAATTGGAATTAAAGGTGAGGCAATGCTGGCTCATTGGATTAAGCATGCATCAATCGAAGCAGATTCAGACGTCTCAATTTTGAATCAATTAACCGTCATTCTTAAAAAACATCATTTAAAGTATGAACGGTTTGAACGGTGCTTTTTAAGCGATGAGGTAAACAAAAGAGTGGATTTAAATCAAAAGCAGCATTGGATTACGATTTTAGATGCTGAATATCCGCAGCAATTGGCTGATATTTATTGTCCGCCGATAGTTCTTTTTTTCGTAGGTGATGTAACTATTCTGAAAACACGATCAATTTCCATTGTTGGAGCTAGACAATGCACCAATTATTCGATTGCAGCCATTAAGTCCATCTTGACCAAGAGAGTTTTGAAGAGATTTACCATTGTGTCAGGATTAGCTAAGGGAGTTGATTGTTTAAGCCACCAATGTGCGTTAGCTAATAATGAACGGACAATCGGAGTGATTGGAACTGGATTGGATGGCTCGTATCCAAGTGAATGTATGAATATTCAAAATGAGTTAATGAATACTAATCTGGTAGTTAGTGAGTATCCGTTGGGAAGCAAACCACTTAAGTACCACTTTGTAGAACGAAATCGGATCATTGCGGGGCTTTGTGAGAAATTAATTGTGGTGGAAGCAAAGCAGAAGTCGGGAAGTTTGATTACGGCTAGTTTGGCATTATCAGAAAATCGGGATGTTTTTGCTGTGCCGGGGAATATTACCTCACCGCTATCGATTGGCTGTAATCAATTAATTGCTTCTGGTGCACGTCCATGTTTGAGTGATAATGATGTTTTGGAAGAATCTTTAGTTTGACAGGCTTCATAAACTGCAATATGATATGGAAGAAATTTAAACGGAAATTATCATGTATTCATGTATTAATGAAGAAAAAAATAACGAGGATAATTTTAATGGCGACAACTTCTGTAACAAAAACTAAAAAAACAACTAAAACGAAAAAAAGAAAAACAAGGACCAATAAGAAAAAGCTAGTGATTGTTGAATCACCTGCTAAAGCAAAGACCATTCAGAAATACTTGGGTAGTACCTACAAAGTAGTAGCAAGTAAAGGACATGTCCGAGATTTACCTAAGAGTCGGATGGGCGTGGATATTGGTGATGATTTTAAGCCCGATTATATCTCAATCAGGGGTAAGGGTGATGTCATCAAGATGTTAAAATCTGAAGCTAAAAAATCGAAAATGATTTATCTGGCGTCTGACCCGGATCGTGAGGGTGAAGCAATTGCGTGGCATGTTTCGCATGTGTTAAATCTGGATGTAAACGATCAAAATCGGGTGGTTTTTAATGAAATCACAAAGGATACGGTTAAGGATGCTTTTAAACACCCTCGAACCATTGATATGAATTTGGTCGATGCCCAGCAAGCTCGTCGAGTACTTGATCGATTAGTAGGATATTCCATCTCACCCTTACTTTGGAAAAAAGTGAAGAAGGGATTAAGTGCGGGACGTGTGCAATCAGTTGCATTATGGTTAGTCATTGACCGTGAGCGACAAATCAGAAAATTTGAGCCGGAAGAGTATTGGACGATTGATTCGGAATTTAAATCCGGTCGTTCTAAGTTTAAAGCTAGTTTCTATGGTTTAAATGGTAAAAAGACTAAGCTTGCGAATAATGATGACGTTCAAAAAGTCCTAAAAAAAATTGATTCGAAGGGTGATTTTGATGTTAATAAAGTCACTAAAAAAGAACGACGAAGACAACCTAATCCACCATTTACGACTAGTACCCTTCAACAGGATGCTAACCGGAAATTAAATTTCAAGACCGGACGGACCATGATGGCTGCTCAGCAGCTTTATGAGGGAATTAACATTGGTAAAGAAGGCAGTCAAGGGTTAATCACTTACATGCGGACTGATTCAACTCGGATTTCTTCAATTGCTAAACATGAAGCTGCTACTTTTCTTCATGAAAAGTATGGAGCAGAATACTCAGCAAATAAGCCGATTAAAGGTAAAATGCCTGAAGGAGCTCAGGATGCTCATGAAGCTGTTCGACCGACTTCAGTCCATCGGACACCTGCTAGTATTAAACAATATTTATCTAAGGACCAATATAAGCTTTATAATCTGATTTGGTCGCGTTTTGTGGCTAGTCAGATGACTCCAGCAATTATGGATACTGAAACGGTGACAATTGAGCAAAACGGCGTAACCTATCGGGCTAATGGATCCAAGATGAAGTTTGAAGGCTTTTTGAAGGTTTATTCAAATGGAAAAGAGAAAGATAACATTTTGCCTGACTTAAACCGTGGTGACACCGTGAAATTAGCCAAGAACAACCCAGATCAACACTTTACACAACCACCAGCTCGGTATACCGAAGCAAACTTGATTAAAACTCTGGAAGAGAATGGGGTTGGACGTCCATCGACTTACTCTCCAACGCTTGGAACCATTCAGAAACGATACTACGTTAAATTAGTGGGAAAGCGTTTTGAGCCAACTGAACTTGGTGAAATTGTTAATAAGATCATTGAAGAATATTTTCCTGATATTGTTAACGTTGATTTCACTGCCGACGTAGAAGGCAAGCTAGATGAAATTGAAGAAGCCAAAGAAAAATGGGTTGAGGTTGTTGATCATTTCTATCAACCATTTTCTAAGGAAGTTGATCACGCTGAAAAGCTCATGGAAGATGTTCAGATTAAAGATGAGTTAGCAGGATTTAACTGCGAAATTTGTGGTGCTCCCATGGTCGTCAAGATGGGGAAGTATGGCAAGTTTTACGCCTGTTCACGTTTTCCAGATTGTCGAAATACCCAAGCAATTGTTAAAGAAATTGGGGTAACGTGTCCAAAATGTAAAAAAGGACAGGTTATTGAGCGCAAAACGAAAAAGAATCGTTTATTCTATGGATGCTCACGATATCCTGAATGTGACTTTGTTTCATGGGATAAGCCAATTGGACGAGATTGTCCTAAGTGTGGTCATTTCTTAGTTGAGAAAAAGGTCCGAGGCGGCATGCAGGTAATTTGTCCAAATGGTGATTATAAAGAAGACATTCAAAAATAATTAAATTAACTGTTCTTCGGAACGGTTTTATTTACAAGGTAAAATGTAAAAAGTTACTTTAACCTAAAAGAAAGAAACAAACAATGAAAACAAAAAACCAAGATCTAATCAATCTATTTATCAAGTACATCATAAATGAACGCCAATATTCGGACGATACCGCCAAGGCATATAAGGATGATGTGGAAGAATTTAATACTTTTTTGAGGGATTCTGGAAAACAAAAAGATTTTAAAGCAATTGATAATTTTGATGTGGAAGTTTTTTTGAGTAGTTTACATGATCGTGGTGATGAAAATAGTACTATTGCAAGAAAAATTTCGTCATTAAGATCATTTTTCAATTTTTTATTAAATAATGAGTTAGTTTCAGACAATCCATTTGAATATGTTCATATAAAAAAGCATAATAAACACTTGCCGAGATTTTTTTATCAGAAGGAATTGGATATTCTGTTTAAAACTGCTCGTAAAAATCATAATAAACAAATGGCAACGCGTGACAGCGCTATTCTTGAAGTACTATATGGAACTGGAATGCGTGTCAGTGAATGTTCCAATTTAACCTTAAGTAATATTGATTTTGGTAATCGGATCATGCTAGTTTTAGGAAAAGGGAACAAAGAACGCTATCTTCCATTTGGTCGGTATGCCAAAAATGCAATTCTTAAATATTTAGAAGTATGTCGAACTCCGCTTATGAATAAATACCATAAGGATCATGATTTTTTGTTTATCAATCAGCATGGAGATCAACTATCAAGTCGTGGGATTGAATACGTTTTGGATAAAATCATGAAAAACAGTGGCATGAATGGATCAATTCATCCCCACATGTTGCGACATACGTTTGCCACTCAAATGTTAAATAATGGTGCTGACTTGAGAACCGTTCAAGAATTATTAGGGCATTCTGATTTATCTACCACCCAAATTTACACCCACGTAACTAAGGAAGGATTGCTTAAAAATTATAGTAAGTTCTTTAAGCGTCCAGATGAAGACAATCCGAATTAAGTTTTGAAAGGAATTAATTATGACAGTAAAGTTTGAAGCTACTACAATTTGTGCCATTAGGCATAATGGTCATGTTGCTCTTGCAGGTGATGGTCAAGTCACCATGGGAGAAAAGGTGATTATGAAAGGGACTGCTCACAAGATTCGTCGTATCTTCGATGGAAAAGTTGGAGTAGGATTTGCTGGCAGTGTCTCTGACGCCTTCAATTTAGAAGAAAAGTTTGAGCAAAAATTAAAAGAATATAGTGGCAACCTAAAGCGGGCTTCAGTTAAATTAGCCCAACAGTGGCGTGGTGATCAACAATTACAAAAGCTTGAAGCAATGCTAATCGTAGCCGATCACGATAATTTATTGTTAGTATCTGGCTCTGGTGAAGTAATTGAACCCGATGATGATATTCTAGCCATTGGATCTGGTGGTAATTTTGCGTTAGCGGCAGCAACAGCTATGAAGCATCATGCACCGGAAATGTCGGCTGAAGACATTGCAAAAGCTGCTATTAACATTGCTGCAGATATCGATATTTTTACTAATCACAACGTAATTTCTGAAGAATTATAAAATGAGGTATGATTAATGACACAAGAAGAACAAATGACACCCAAAGAAATTGTTTCACAATTAGATAATTACATTGTAGGACAAGATGAAGCCAAAAAGTCAGTTTCAATTGCCTTACGTAATCGCTACCGTCGGCTCCAATTAGATCCGCAGATGCAGGAAGATATTACTCCTAAAAATCTTCTAATGATTGGTCCAACTGGAGTTGGTAAAACAGAAATTGCACGAAGACTTGCTAAAATTGTGGATGCACCTTTTGTTAAGGTAGAAGCAACTAAATTTACTGAGGTTGGATACGTTGGTGGTGATGTTAATTCAATGGTTCGAGATTTAGTTGAAAATTCAGTTCAAATGGAAAAGAAGATCCAATTCAGAAATGTTCGACGTGAGGCAGAAAAGAAGGCCAACCAAGATTTAGCTGAAATTATTTCACGTGAAGAAAATCATGTTGATGATGCTCAAGAAAAGTCCAATAACGATAAAAAACTCCAAGACACCGTCAAGGAGCTCAATAAGGCCTTCAAAAAAGGGAAACCGATGGATTTATCATGGCTGAACGAAAAGGATCCCTTCATGGATCAAAACGAAAAAGATAAGATTAAAGATGATTCTGGTCGAATTTTGGCTCAAATTGAAAATGGTGAGCTAGAAGATCGAGAAGTTAAAATCTCAATTGATGATCCCTCAGCCGCATTAAACGCTGATAACAGTAAAATGGAACAAATGGGAATTAACTTGCAAGGATTGGAAAACATGTTACCAAAGAAGCAAGTTGAGCGAGTTTTACCGTTAAAGGAAGCGCGTGAAGCTTTGATTAATCAAGAATCTGAGACTTTAATTGATGACGCTAAGGTTAATGGAGCTGCAATTAAACGTGCGGAAAATACCGGAATTATATTTATTGATGAAATTGATAAACTTACTGGTGGAAATAAGCAAACACGTGGTGAAGTTTCCAGAGAAGGTGTTCAACGGGATATTTTACCAATTGTCGAGGGAGTTAATGTAAATACAAAATATGGTGTCATCAATACTAATCATATCTTGTTCATTGGCTCTGGTGCTTTCGCTGATAGTAAGCCATCTGACCTAATTCCCGAACTTCAAGGTCGTTTTCCAATTCGAGTTGAATTAAATGACTTAAGTAAAGATGATTTTGTTAAAATTTTAACTGAACCTAGTGATGCATTGATTAAGCAATATGTAGCTTTAATCGGTACTGATAACATTAAAGTTACCTTTACTAAAGAAGCAATTGAAAAAATTGCTGATATTGCCTACTCTGTTAACCATGATACTGATAATATAGGTGCTAGAAGACTTCATACCATTCTAGAAAAATTACTCGAAGATATTTTGTATGAAGGTCCTGACATGCATATGGGTGACATTACCATTAATCAGAAGTACGTAGAAGATAAAGTCGGTAATTTAGCTGCTGATGAAAATGTAGCCCGTTATATTTTGTAGGTTTGAAATTTGTGAAGTACGAAGTACTAGGTATAAGGAAAGTGAGGGATTAGATTGCCAGTTACGTTAAAAAATGATTACTTGACGGTTAAAATTAACCAAAAGGGTGCAGAAATTGTATCTGTTAAGGATCAAAAAGGAACTGAATACATTTGGGGTGCTAATAAAGAATACTGGAAGCGCCATGCACCAATATTGTTTCCAATTGTTGGGCGACTTCAAGATGATGATTACATTTATGATGGGAATAGTTATCATATGTATCAACATGGATTTGCTAGAGATAGTGAGTTTGAAATCGAATCTCATAATAAAACTGAGGTTAATTTCATGTTGCATTCCAATGCGGCAACTAGAAAAATTTATCCCTTTAACTTTAACTTATCCATTCATTATGAGTTAGATGAACATACAATTGCAGTTGAAATGGTGGTAGAAAATATTAATCCTGATCCAATGTACTTTTCATTGGGAGCCCATCCAGGGTTTAACGTTCCACTCTTTCCTAAGCGTGAAACGTTTGATGATTATTCGGTTTCAGTGGCTCCTAAACATGATTACAAAATCGTAAGAATTGATCAAAATGGATACAGTAACATCAAACATCCCGTTGAAAAGACTTTAGATAATCCACTTCAATTAAAACGCGATTTGTTTAAACATGATGCCAAAGTACTAGATGTCTCCGATAATGAACAGACAACTGTTATGCTTCAATCTGATGTCACAGATCATGGGGTGGCTCTTACTGCTTACGATTGCAAATACATTGGCATTTGGTCAACTTATCCTAAAGAGGCCCCATTCGTATGTTTAGAACCATGGTGGGGAATTGCTGATGAAGAAGAAAGTACCGGATTTTTAAAGGACAAAGCTGATATTAGTAAACTTGATCCTAATGAAAGTTTAAATGCTAATTTTGATATTACCTTCTTCTAATCAAAAGAAAAAATAAGGGACGCTCAGAGAGTGTCCCTTATTTATGCTGTTGTTTAGGATGAATTGTTTTTTTGATGTACTTCAGATACCAATAGTAAAGTCCAAAGGGTACCAGATTTTCGTTTCCATGAATAATTTTAATAATATTATTACGATGTCGATAGAAAGTGAAGATGGTCAGACAGATTGCTAAAATCGTAAGGGCAGGATCGTGTTCGAAAAACGATGCAATTACGATAATAGTAAATCCAAGCATACTAGCAAGGCTTACCATACTAGTAACAAAGATACAAGTAACCCAGGTACCTGCTGCAATACAGAAAAACACGAAATTATACGCCCATAACATTCCGGCACTGGTAGCAACTGCTTTTCCACCACGAAAATGATCAAAGATAGAGTAAGTATGACCTAAAATTGCTGCTAGGCCGAAAATTAATGGATACCAAGAATGGATGCCAAATTGCATTGGCAGCCATGTAGCAATGGCACCCTTAGCAATGTCTAGAACCATCACGATTGTTCCAGCAAACCATCCCAGTACTCGATAAGTGTTAGTGGCCCCAATGTTTTTGGAACCATGTCGTCTAATATCGATATGAAAAAATATTTTACCGATCCAAATTCCGTTTGGAATTGAGCCAAGTAAATAGGCCAAGATCAGGAGAATAATAAATTTAACCATATCTTCCTCCATATTTATTAATATATGCTCACAAAGTTTTATTTTAGCATTAAAAAGATCATTTTAAAATTTAGTTTGAAAGATTGTGGTGGACTTTGAAACGTCTTTCCAATCAAGTTTAAATAGGTTATTATTAAAAACGATGATTAAAAGAAGGAGTCTTTCCTAATGACACAGGCAAAAAAACAAGAATATGATGCCTCTTCAATTCAAGTCTTACATGGTTTAGAAGCAGTTAGAAAACGACCTGGTATGTACATAGGTTCGACTGACTCGAAAGGACTACACCATTTAGTATACGAAATCGTAGATAATGCAGTTGATGAAGCACTCGCTGGATATGGTGATGAAATTAACGTCACCATTCATGAAGATGATAGCATTACCGTTGTTGACCACGGACGTGGAATGCCAACGGGAATGCATTCTTCTGGGAAACCAACTCCAGAAGTAATTTTAACGGTTCTTCATGCTGGTGGAAAGTTTGGACAAGGAGGATACAAGACCTCTGGTGGTCTTCATGGGGTTGGTTCAAGTGTTGTTAATGCACTTTCAACTCATTTAACCGTTCAAATTGTGCGTAATGGTCAGCTTTATCAGGAAGATTTTGCTGATGGTGGGAAACCAGTTGGAACCTTAAAAAAACTTGGTAAAACAAGTAAACACACCGGAACGACTGTCACATTTAAACCTGATCCAGACATTTTCACTACTACAACTTACAATTACGACATTTTGGCAGAACGGCTTCGTGAGTCTGCCTTTTTGCTGAAGGGCGTTAAAATTACTCTCAAAGATGAACGACCAGGAAAAATTCGCGAAGATGAATTTCAATTTAAAGATGGAATCAAAGAGTTTGTTGATTATTTAAACGAGGGTAAAAGCACTCTTGGAAAAGTTATGTATTTTGATGGTAAAAAAGACGGCATTGAAGTTGAAGTAGCTGCTCAATACAACGATGGTTACACGGAAAATATGCTTTCATTTGTTAATAACGTTCGCACAAAAGACGGTGGGAGTCATGAAGCTGGCTTTAGAAGTGCTTGGACCAAGTCCTTTAATGAATATGCAAGAAAAGTGGGCTTATTAAAAGATAAAGATAAAAATCTTGAAGGTAATGATGTTCGAGAAGGTTTAACTGCGATAGTAGCACTAAAAGTTCCAGAAGAATTACTTCAATTTGAAGGACAAACCAAGGAAAAATTGGGAACACCAGTAGCTCGATCTGTCGTAGATAACGTGGTTTCCGAACAGTTATTGTATTATTTAATGGAAAATAGTGATTTTGCTAATACATTAATTAAGAAAGCTACCAATGCTCGAACTGCACGTGAAGCCGCTAAAAAGGCACGAGAAGAAAGTCGTCATGGTAAAAAAAGAAAGAAAAGAGAACGTTTACTTTCTGGAAAGTTAACCCCAGCTCAATCTAAGGATACAAGTGAAAACGAACTATTTTTGGTTGAGGGTGACTCCGCCGGTGGGTCAGCTAAACAAGGCCGAGACCGTAAGCATCAAGCCATCCTACCGTTGCGAGGAAAAGTTTTAAACACAGAACGTGCTAAGCTTCCTGATATTATGAAAAATGAAGAGATTAGTACGATCATTTACACGGTTGGCGCTGGTGTAGGAGTGGACTTTAAGATTGACGAATCCAATTATGACAAGATTATTATCATGACTGATGCTGATGATGACGGTGCTCATATCCAAATCTTGCTACTAACTTTTTTTTATAAGTACATGCGTCCTATGATTGAAGCTGGTAAAGTATACATTGCCTTACCACCACTTTATAAATTGCAACATGGAAAGGGCAAAAGAGCGAAAGTAGAATATGCTTGGACTAACGAAGAGCGAGATCAAGATATTAAAGATTTTAGATCGGGATATTCGTTACAACGTTTTAAGGGTCTTGGTGAAATGAATGCTGACCAGTTATGGGAAACAACAATGGATCCTGCCAAACGAACCCTGATTAGAGTAAGAATTGATGATGCGGCTGATGCAGAACGACAGGTTTCTACGCTAATGGGTAACAAGGTTGAGCCACGTCGAAAATGGATTGAAAGCAATGTCCAATTTAACCTTGAAGAAGACGGAAGTATTTTGGATAATACGGAAAAAAATTAGTTTGGAGGTGATGAAATGGCACATAGATCAAAAATTAAAGATTTGACTCTTTCGGAAGTTATGGACGAACGATTTAGCCGTTATTCCAAATCAATTATTCAGGAACGAGCCTTACCAGATGTTCGCGACGGATTAAAACCCGTGCAAAGAAGAATTTTGTACGCTATGAATAAAGATGGGAATACTTCATCTAAAGGTTTCAGAAAAGCAGCAAAATCAGTTGGTAACGTAATGGGTAATTTTCATCCCCATGGTGATAGTTCAATTTATGAAGCTATGGTTCGAATGAGTCAGGATTGGAAATTAAGGGAACCATTAATTGAAATGCACGGAAACAATGGTTCTATGGATGGAGATCCACCTGCAGCAATGCGTTATACTGAGGCACGTCTAAGTAAGATTTCAGATGAAATGCTTCGTGATATCGATAAAGATACCGTTGATTGGATTCTAAATTTTGATGATACAGAATATGAGCCTGTTGTACTTCCATCACGATTTCCTAATTTATTGGTAAATGGGGCAACTGGGATTTCTGCTGGATATGCTACCGAAATTCCACCACACAATCTTGGTGAAGTGATTGATGCATTAATCTACTTGCAAAAGCATCCCGATGCCACTTTAAAGAACCTGATGAAGTATGTAAAAGGCCCTGATTTTCCAACTGGTGGAATTATTCAGGGATTAGATGGAATTAAACAAGCTTACGAAACCGGTAAGGGACGTATCATGATTCGGTCCAAAACCTCGATTGAATCATTGCGTGGAAATAAGCAAATGATTAAAGTAACTGAAATCCCTTATGAAGTAAATAAAGCTCAATTAGTTAAACAAATTGATGAAGTACGAATTAACAAAAAAGTAGATGGAATTGCGGAAGTACGTGATGAGTCCGATCGTGAAGGATTGACCATTGCAATTGAATTAAAACGAGACGTAGATAGTACTAGTGTTTTAAATTATTTATTTAAAAATACTGACCTTCAAGTTTCATACAATTTTAATGTAGTTGCTATTAGCAATATGGCTCCTAAACGCCTTTCTCTAAAAGAAATTCTGGTTGCATATTTGGACTATCAACGTGATGTAATTGCCAAACGAACTAAATTTAACCTAGATAAAGCTAATGCTAGACAACATATTGTTTTGGGTTTAATTAAGGCATTATCAATTCTTGATCAAGTCATCAAGACCATTCGTGCTAGTAACGACAAGAAGAATGCACGTGACAATTTAGTTGCTGAATATGACTTTTCTGAAAAACAAGCAGACGCAATTGTAGCTTTACAACTTTATCGTTTAACTAATACTGATGTGACCGAATTAAAGAAGGAAAATGCAGATTTAGCAGCTAGAATTGCCGAATATGAAGCAGTTTTAGCTAATCCTGATGAGTTAGATTCTGTTCTTAAGAAGGAATTACGTGATATTGCAAGGCGTTATCGTAATAAGCGCCGGACTAAGATCGAGGATAAAATTCAAAATTTGGAAGTCAGTGAAGAGGTGACTCTTCCAGATGAAAACGTGATGGTACTAGTCAGTAATGATGGGTATCTGAAACGAAGTAGTCTTCGCTCGTTTAATGCGTCTGAGATCACCGATAACGGCTTAAAAGAGGATGACCATGCCGTTTACCTAAATGAATTAAACACGCGTGATTCGCTGTTTATGTTCACTGACAAGGGGAACATGATTTATCGTCGAGTTTATGAGGTTGAAGATACTAAGTGGAAGGATACTGGAGAACATATTTCTAGAATGAATGGCTTAGATTCAAATGAGAAAATTATTTCCGTTTATGCCTTCCCCGATCTAAAACAAGATGGAGAATTCGTCATTACTACCAGTGGAGGTCACATTAAGCGAACTGAGTTTAGTAAATTACTTCCTAGTAGAACTTACAAAAGTCGAGCCGCGGTCTATGAGAAATTAAAGGGTCCTTTGTCAAGAGTAGTAGACGTTTCATATAATCGAACTGAAGATCCTGGAAGTGTTCTACTAATGACGGAAAAGGGATTAGCACTTAGATATGATTTGCAAGAAGTTTCTCTAAGTGGACCACGAACCACTGGAGTTAAAGCTATCAGTCTTGATGATGACGACCACGTGATTAATATGCAGTTTGTAGATGACAATTCTGAGATAGCACTTATCTTTCAAAATGGTAATTTTAAAAAGATGAAAGTGTCTGATATTCCAGTAACGAGCAGGGCTCGTAAGGGAATTAAAGTCCTTAAAGAATTTAAGACCAAAAGTAATCTATTAGCCGATTTTATTAAGATTGAATCTAATGATGAAACTCTCAAAGTTTATACTGATCACATGACTTCACATGATGTAATCCTCGGTGATCACGGAATTTCCGGTCGTTTATCTAATGGTTCACCCGTGATGGATACTAAGATGATTGGAACACCAATTATGATTACTCATGATGCTTTGAAACAGTCTCAAATTGATAGTTTACTATAGTAAATATAGTAATTCCGTGATAATATACACAATATAATAATAAATGTTAGTGCGAGGTATTAATTTTGAGAGAATCTAAAAGAGAATCATTATTTTCATCAAAAGCTTTAGTATATTTCTTACAATTATCCGAATCGCTAAATTATACAAAAGCTGCTGGTGTTTTAGGAATTACACAGCCGGCACTATCTCAACAAATTAAAAAATTGGAAAATAAACTACATGCCAATCTATTTTATTCAGTTGGAAAACAAATTCACTTAACAGATGCTGGATACACTTTAAAAAATGCAACTGAAGAAGTTTATGGAATTCTGGACAACGCTACTGATGAAATTGAATCCTATTCAAGCTCCATTCGGGGAACCATTAAAGTTGGAATTCTTTCGGCAATTGAAGATGAAATCTTTGAAAACTTTGCTTTATATTTCTATGAAAAGAATCCAGACTTAAGAATTGAAATGTATATGTTAACCCAGCAAACATTGATTTCTGACCTTGAAAGTGGAAAAATTGATTTAGCAATTATGTATTTACCAAACGAAAAATTACATAATTGGAAGGGTATGGCAATTAAGCCAATTCTTCACGATACCCTGTGTTATGTTCACCATGATAAGAGTAAGGTAGGTAGCAAAATCAATCTTAAAAAGGTTGAGGGACCAATGGTTGGGTACCCTAATGGATACTATTTTAATCAGTTTTTAAAGAATATTTATAGTGCTAAACGTTATGAAATGCCTAAGATGGTAGCTTGTTTTACGAGGCCAGTGCAAATTATGGAATTTGCATTATCATCTGGATTAAACACTATTTTGCCAAAAACGTTTATGATGACCCGGGATCGAAGTAAGATGGCTGAAAAAATACTTACTATACTGAAATCATTCCTGACTTTTCCCTTCAGGCCGTCGCCGTTTATCGTGATACTAAAGATGGTATCCCACGGTTGAATAAATTATTTGACGAATTTAATGGCTTTATTGGGGAATATGCTCAGGCTAAAGATGTATACTTAAATAGTATTAATATTGAAGTTAGAGATCGTCAGAGACTCTTGGAAATATGGAAAAAGAGGAGAGAGAATCATGAGTAAAGAATTAGTTTTTGGACACAAAGTGCCCGATACAGATGCAATTGTTGCTGCAATGGCACTTGCATACTTAAAGAAGCAGGATGGTTATGACGTTGAAGCAGTTGCTTTAGGTGAACCCAATGCTGAAACTAAGTATGTTTTAGACTATTTTGATACTAAGGCACCACGAGTAATTAGCAGAGCCAAACCTGAAGTTGATAAGGTCATGTTAGTTGATCACAATGAACCACAACAAAGTGTCAGTGACATTGATCAATTGACCGTTACCGACGTCGTTGATCACCATCGAATTAATGGTTTTAATACGGCGGCTCCTTTATACTACCGAGCTGCTCCTTATGGTTGTTGTAGCACGATTTTAACTCAAATGTTTTCTGAAGAAGGAATTAAGATTCCTAAGAAGTTGGCTGGCTTAATGTTATCCGCCATTATTTCTGATACTTTGCTATTAAAATCTCCAACTACCACTGATTTTGATCGTGATGCTCTGAAAGCTTTGGCTGATATTGCTGGAATCGATGACTATGAAGATTACGGTGTCAAAATGCTTAAAGCTGGTACAGATGTTGATTCAAAGACCGACCAACAATTAATTGACGGTGATGCTAAGTCATTTACCATGGGTGGTAAGAGCGTTCGAATTGATCAAATTAATGTGGTTGATTTAGATGACATTACTAAACGAGCTGATGATGTTAAGAAAGCCATGGAAGCTGAAGCTAAAGATAAAGGATACGATTTATTCTTAGTCTTAGTAACTAATATCTTAGACAGTAATTCGGAATTAATTGTTGTTGGTGAACCAAAGAGTGTTGTTGAAAAGGCATTTGATAATAAATTTAATGCTGATGACATCATGAATCTACCTGGAGTAGTTTCACGTAAGAAGCAAGTGGTTCCACCATTAACTGATGCATTAGAAAAATAATAATTAGAAAACCCCGCTTAATTAACGCGGGGTTTTTAGTTAAAAACAAATTGTTTGCTATTTAATTGGATAAGATATAAGTTATATATAAACGTAAATAGGGGGTTTATATTATGGCTGAAAACAACAAAGAAGATTTAAAAAATCGTTTAACACCTGAACAATATAATGTGACTCAAAATGCAGGAACTGAACCTGCTTTTACAGGAAAATACGATGATTTCTACAAGAAGGGAATCTACGTTGATGTTGTGAATGGTAAACCATTATTTAGTTCAGCTGATAAGTATGATGCTGGATGTGGTTGGCCATCATTTACTAAACCAATTAATGAAGATGAGCTAAAGAGTGATACCGATACTTCATTCGGTATGATCAGACAAGAAGTTCGTGGTTCAGATTCTAAGTCCCATTTAGGTCATGTCTTCCCAGATGGTCCTCAGGATAAAGGTGGATTAAGATACTGCATTAATTCTGCTGCCTTGAAATTCATCCCTTATGATAAGATGGATGAAGAGGGTTATGGTAAGTACAAAAAGTTTGTTGAATAATACAAATAACCAAATTAGAGGTGTTTATTAATGAATGATAAAGAAGAAACTGCAATTTTTGCTGGTGGATGTTTCTGGTGTATGGTTCAACCATTTGATCAGATGCCCGGAATTATTTCCGTTGTATCAGGATATACCGGAGGTCATGTACCTAATCCAACCTACGAACAAGTTGCTTCTGGCACAACTGGCCACACTGAAGCAGTTAAAATTACATTTGATCCAAGTATTATTTCATATAAGAAACTAGTTGAAATTTACTGGCATCAAACCGATCCGACCGATGCAATGGGACAATTTCAAGATCGTGGTGATTCTTATCGTCCAGTTATCTATGTAAATAGTCCTGAACAACGTAAGATTGCTGAAGAATCAAAGAAAGAATTAGAAAATAGCGGAGAATTTGATGAACCAATCGTTACCAAGATTGAAGATGCACAGCCATTTTATCCGGCTGAGGATTATCATCAAGATTTCTATAAGAAGAATCCACTTCGTTATGCAATTGAAGAAAGTGGTGGACGGAAAAAGTTCATTAATGATCATTGGAAAAAGTAAACAAATAAAAAGAATGTCCATGTTGGCATTCTTTTTTAATGTAGTGGTTAACATATTGTATAATTAAGTAGTATGAGATTGGCTATATAAAACAGTTAATCCTTTACTAATACTGAATTTAACTTAGGAGGTATTTATAATGGCTGAGAAAAAAATAAGTCCAGACAAATCACAAGATGTTTGGAAAGATACGGGTGAAAACGTTGAATTTGCAACGCTAGAATTAACTCGTAAGGATCAAAAAGCAGCTCAAGAGGGAATTCAAGACTTTGCTGATCGTTCCCAATCAATTATTCGATCAATGCGAATTAGAGAACCTGAAGCTAATTTAAGGGTTGCAATTGGATTTAGTAGCAAGGCCTGGGATTACTTATTTCCTAAAGCTAATAAGCCCAAGGAACTTATTGATTTTGAGGGAGTTAAGGGTCCAAAGTATTCGATGCCATCTTCTGAGGGAGATATTTTTCTTCATATTCGTGCTAATACCGAAGCAGTTGTATATGAAGTGACGACTCAGTTCATGCTTTTTCTAAGAGATTTTACGAAGGTAGTTAATGAGACGCATGGATTCCGATACCTTGAAGGTCGTGCTATCATTGGATTTATTGATGGAACCGAAGTACCACAAGTTGAAGACATTGCTCCATATGCATTGATTGGTGATGAGGATCCTGAATTTATCAACGGATCATACGCGTTTGCTCAAAAATGGCACCATGACATGGATTACTGGAATAAATTAAATACCACTACGCAAGATAAAGCGATTGGGAGAGAGAAGTTTTCTGATCTTGAATTACCCGATGAAGAAAAGTTTAAAAATGCGCACAATGTAACTTCCAATACATCGGTTAACGGGGTCGAACAAAAAATTGTTAGAATGAATGTTCCGTATTCTGATCCAGCTAATAATGATACAGGAACTTATTTCATTGCATATTCGCGCTATTGGCATGTTATTCAAGGCATGTTGCAGCAAATGGTTGATCAAAATGATTTTCTATTAACTTTTTCAACGCTTTTAACTGGTCAAACTTTCTTTATTCCATCTAGACCGTTGCTTGGGAAGATTGCTGATGGTGATTTGAACTAATAATTAAGTTTTAAGAGATTTGCAAAAAACTTTCGATCATTTCGAAAGCTTTTTTATTTTAATTTTATGAATTACCATTTTTAGCGTAATATTTAAATAGGTAATATTACGAAATTAAGAGGTAATTATAAACATGCTATATGTATTTGATGTTGACGGAACACTGAGCTTTAATGGTGTTGAAATAGATTCAGAAATTGTAAATGCAATTAAGCAATTAGCAAAACATAATGAAATTATCTTTGCTTCAGCCAGGCCAATCAGAGATCTAATACCAATCGTACCAACGTTTAAAAACCATATATTAATAGGTGCAAACGGGGCGCTCGTATCGAAAAATGGTCATATTTATTCAATTAAACCCATTAGTAATTGTGATATACAATTGACTAAAAATATCATTAAAAAATACGATTTAAATTACATAATTGATAGCAATTGGGATTATAGTGCCAAAGTAAGCGCTTTAAATCCAATATTTAAGCAATTGGATCCAGATCAATTAGCTGAAAATGTAGCTATCTCATCAATCAAAAAAGCCGTTAAAATCATCTTATTAGACGTAAATAACGATTTAATTGATAAAATATCAGCATTTATTAAACAAAATACGTCATTATCAGTTATCAAACATACTGACGAAAATAATATTGATCTGACAGCACAAAATATCAATAAATTCAGCACATTAAGAACTATAACTGATAGCAACTATATTGCGTTTGGAAACGATAGTAACGATCAAGAATTACTCGTGAATGCTTTTAAAAGTAATTGGGTTGACGATGGTAGCAATAAACTTAATCGGATGAATCTACAGCCAGATCAAATTGTTTTGAATTCAAATGATGAAGTTGCAAAACTAATTCAAAGTTATACAAATGATGATAATCTAAAATAAGTATAAATTGGTCTTTTTTTAATATTAGTCTACTTCGTATAATATATATTATGTAAAGTAGACAAATAAAATATTAATATTGTCCTTCCCTCATACATATGTATTAAAAAAACACCATTTCTGGTGTTTTCAATCGTTTATTTAAAAACGTTGGGTTTAAAATGCTGGATGGTCTTATTATTCATTAATATATAAAGAATAATAATTTGAATCGGAATCATAATTATATTTTTTACCAATCTAAGTGGTAAATAATAGAAAAATGACGTATGAGCCATCACAGAAATCCACAACGTATTTAGTCCTATGTTTACTATTAAAGTAATTAATACGACTGCAACAATCACTCTTAGCCAACTAACTTTTCCTTGATTATAGAAAGCAAAACTAAAAATTAATGCTGCAATGATTCCAGAAAATGTAAATCCAATGAAGAACCCATATCCATTAATAATGGATGTTAGTACATCAACTAGAATAGCTACGATTGTCGACCAGAACGGTCCAAACCACCATGCAATAAATGCAACTGCAATAAAACCAAATCCAATTTCCAGATAACTCGTCTGGAACTGGAATTTATTCAGGACAATCTCAATTGCCATTAAAATGGCAATATAAGTTAATCCCTTGATACTAAGAGGACGTAATCCCCAATGTTCTAATTCCTTCATAATTGACATCTCCTAAGTGGAGCTGCCACCAAAAATGGCAATATAGTGGCGAATGCGGATCTAGCACCGCAAACGATTAGTTTTTCGTTCAGCGTTCACATTCCGTTCCGCCGACACTTAACGCGCTAGATCCTACTCCTAAATTTTTAGAACATTATTAATTATACACCTTTTATTTTTATTTGCTCATGTCTCTAATCCAACCCAAAGCAAGTGCCCCACTACCCAGATGTGTTCCAATCGCTGGGCCAAAGTATCCACGACTCACTTTCATGTTCGGATATTTATCCTGGATAGTTTTTTGCCAAATGTCAGCTTCCTTTGGATTATTGGCATCAATCACTGCTACTTCAATTGGATAGTCCGACTTTTCAACTGCTTGCGAAAATAAATCTTCTACTCTTTTAAGTGCTTTTTTCTTTGATCGTACTTTATCAAATGCTACAATTTCATCCGTTTGATTATCAAAAGTTAAAATCGGTTTAATGTTTAATAACCCACCAACAAAAGCACTAGCATTCGATAAGCGTCCGCCTTTTACTAAATTATCTAAATCGTCTACCACAATGAGTTCGTCGATTGTAGAACGTAATCTCTTTAATTTATCGATAATTTCGCTCGGATTAACGCCCTCTTGAGCCAATTTAGCAGCGTACTTAACTAAAGCAGCCATCGGATCAACGGTAATTCCAGAATTAAATGGATAAATTTGAATGTTATCCATCATTTTTGACACATTGCAAACCGCCTGATACATTCCCGATATGGTTGATGCAAGATGAATACTAATAACTGCATCATAACCTTCGTCAGCTAGTTTATTATATTCCTTCACTAAAGCACCAATTGGTGGCTGTGAAGTTGTTGGTAACTTGGTCGATTCTTGAAGCTTTTTATAAAACTCATCATTTGTAATATCGATTCCCTCACGGTAGTCCTTACCGTCTAAGATTACGGAGATTGGAATAATATGAACATTATATTTTTTGAGATCTTCTTTAGATAAATATGATGTACTATCAGTGACAATCGCTGTCTTCATTTTTTTCACCTATCTTATTTACGGATTTTTTTCATACTTGTTTCTAATCGGTTGAGCAAAATTTTTAGAAGATTCTTTTCTTCATCTGTCCACTGATTAAAAATTCGTGTGGAAAGATCTGCATAATCAGAGTTAATCTGATTGCAGGCATTTTTACCCTTATCAGTAATACTGTAGATCAACTGACGCTTGTCCTGCCCGACAGCTTTTTTACGGATCATTTCTTTTTCAACGAGTCGTTTTAATTGTCGCGATAAAGTTGATGTATCCAATTCCATTGACTGTGAAAGGGATTCTTGCGTAGTGTAACCGTCAGTAATAGCGATCAATAATTGCCACTCTGAAATAGTAAGATTTGATTTTTTAGTAAGTGCTTGAAGCTGTTGTTGATGGATTTTTCCTACAACTCTAAGAGCAGTTAAACTATTTTTCATTGATATTCCTCCGTAAAATATTATACCATTAATTGCCTAATACAAGATTAGCGATTTAATATTCGTGTGATGTACGAGAAGATATAAGTTATACTGGACAATGAAGTAAAAAGGAGTGTTATATATGTCATTTGACGGATCATTTACACATGCAATGACTCAAGAGTTAAAAAACGACTTGTTAAATGGACGAGTTTCTAAAATAAACGAACCATATCCCAACGAAATCATACTAACCATTCGTTCTAATCATAATAATTATCAATTATTACTCTCAGCAAACCCGTCTTACGCACGGGCTCAAATTACAAACGTCCCCTTTACTAATCCCAAAGTTCCAACGAATTTTGCCATGACATTAAGGAAACATCTTAGTGGAAGCTTTATTAGTAAAGTTCATCAGGTTAATAATGATCGAATTATTCATCTTCATTTCAATACCAGAAATGAACTTGGAGATATAGAAGAACTAGTGCTAGTAATTGAAATTATGGCTCGTCATAGTAACATTATTTTAGTCCAGGCTAAGGATTCAACTATCATTGACTCGGTGAAAAGAATTTCTTCTTCTCAGAATCGCTATCGTACCATTCTGCCAGGTTCCAAGTATATCCAACCCCCCAAGCAAAATTTGGTGGATCCCTTTCAAGTCCAAGATAATGAAATAACTCGAATCGAACGAATCAACCGTGAATTTCCAAACGTTGACGTGTTTGCTAGTAAACTTCGCAAGTATCTTCAAGGACTTGGAACTGATACTGCTTATGCACTTGCTAGTGCACTTCATGTCTCAGGATCATCCATCAAGCAAAAATACTGGGAATTCTTTGATCATTTTGATAGTCCTAAACCAGTTATTGGTGATGATTCTAAGGGGAAATTACAGTTTTCCGCTTTCCCTTACATCGGGATCGAGCCACAGCAAGGATTCGATAATTTGAGTTCAATGCTTGATGAATATTATCAAACAAAGGTTCAACGCGAACGTGTTCGAGAGCAAGGGTCCCAACTAATCCGAATTACGAAAAATGAATTAAAAAAGAACCACAAAAAGCTCAAAAAACTACAAAAAACTTTAGAAGAGTCAGAACATGCTGATGACCTCCGTATCAAAGGTGAAATTTTAATGACCTATTTGAATCAAGTCAAAGTTGGTTCTAATAGTATCAAATTACCCAATTTTTATGACGATAATAAAGATATTGTAGTATCCCTTAATCCTGCTCTTTCACCCTCAGAGAATGCACAAAAATATTTTAAAAAATATGATAAAAAAAGAAATGCTAAGGATTACGTAATAAAACAGATTCAAGAGTGTCAATCAGAAATCGACTATTTTGATAATATTGAATCTCAGATTGAGATTGCCAATCCTCAAGATTTAAGTGATATCAAGACCGAATTAAAAGACGGCGGATACATTAAAAAAACAAAGAAAAATGCCGGAAAACGTCGTAAAGTTAAAGTTAGTAAACCCGAAAAGTTTATTTCTGATGATGGCGATGTAATCCTCGTTGGTAAGAATAACCTTCAAAATGATCAATTAACCTTAAAAACAGCTGACAAGCGTGATACCTGGCTTCATGTTCAAAACATTCATGGATCTCATGTTATCATTCGTTCTTTCGATCCTAGTGAGCAAACTGTTTTACAGGCTGCTGAACTTGCTGCCTACTTTTCTAAGGCAAGAGAATCAGCAAATGTGCCAGTTGATTACGTTAAGGTAAAGGCTGTCAAGAAACCTAATGGTGGTAAACCTGGGTTTGTTACCTATCGTGGTCAGAGTACAATGTACGTAACTCCAAGTGATGAAATTGTAAAACATCTAAGAGAAAATAATAAAAAGCAAGATGCAAAATAGCATCTGATGTGAACCCATAAAGTTGGACACATTATATAATTTTTCTAGGCGGTTTGTTTCCGATATTGAATTGGAGATAACCCGCCTAGTTTTTCTTTAATCCGATCATTATTGTAATAGTTAATCCAAGCCTTGACGGCTTGGGTAAGTTCCGACTTATTTTTGTATGATTGGTTCATTTCCGCCTTTAAAATGTGAAAAAATGATTCCATAACTGCGTTATCAAGACAAGTTGCTTTTCGTGACATACTCTTGATAACGTGGTTTTTCTTAACTAAACTAATAAATTTTCGATGCTGATAATGACAACCTTGATCAGTGTGAAT
>NZ_JOJZ01000023.1:0-348 GCF_000814735.1 Fructilactobacillus fructivorans | reverse complement strand
TATTCCGGCATAGCTCAGTTGGTAGAGCACCTGACTGTTAATCAGGTTGTCGACGGTTCGAGCCCGCCTGCCGGAGTACTATGGAGAGTTGTCCGAGCTGGCCGATGGAGCATCATTGGAAATGATGTAAACGGATTAAAGTCTGTTTCGAGGGTTCGAATCCCTCACTCTCCGTATATTTTTTTATAATATGACCCGTTGGTCAAGTGGTTTAAGACACTGCCCTTTCACGGCAGTAACATGAGTTCGAATCTCGTACGGGTCATTTATTTTGGAGGATTAGCTCAGCTGGGAGAGCATCTGCCTTACAAGCAGGAGGTCACAGGTTCGATCCCTGTATCCTCCATA